>JAIDIR010000216.1 GCA_029052615.1 Clostridia bacterium
AGATGACCAGCTCTTTAACGGCGTTTGCGTTTGCGCCGGGGGTGTTGAATACCACTATGCCTTTGGTGGTGTAGTCGGCAACGGGTATGTTATTGGTGCCCGCGCCTGCGCGCGCAACTGCTATCAGCTTGTCGCCCACGGGGTAGTCCGCCATAGCCGCCGAACGCACCATTATGCCGTCGGGATTTTCAATCTTGTCGCTGTAATTGCAGTTTGCGAATATGCCGTCCGCAAGGGGGGATATCGCGTTTAATTTCAAAATATCAGCCATTACGCGTTCTCCTTTTCGAATTTCTTCATAAATTCTATAAGCGCCTTAACGCCCTCGACGGGCATTGCGTTGTAGATGGAAGCTCTCATACCGCCGACGATTCTGTGACCTTTAAGAGATACCAGACCCGCTTTCTTTGCCTCGGCAACGAACTTGGCGTCCAGCTCCTCGCTGCCCGTGACGAAGGGCACGTTCATAACCGAACGGAACTCGGGAACGACGTTATTTTTGTACAGCTTGGAGTTGTCGATAAAGTCGTATAAAAGCTTCGCCTTGTAATCGTTCTGCTCGCGCATCGCCTTCACGCCGCCCTTTGCCTTAAGGTTGTTCAAAACGAGGTTCGCCATATAGATGGAGAATGCGGGAGGGGTGTTGTAAAGCGAGCCGTTTTCGTCCTGCACCTTCCACTTGAGCATGGTGGGGCAGATTTTAAGCGGATTTTCGATAAGGCTGCGCTTTGCTATAACTATGGTAACGCCCGCGGGCGCAAGGTTTTTCTGCGCGCCTGCATAAATCACGCCGAAGTCTGCAACGTTTACCTCACGCGAGAAAATTTCGGAGGACATATCCGCAACCAGCGGCGCCGCGCACTTGGGGAATTTGGAATAGCGCGAACCGAAAATGGTGTTGTTGGTGGTGATATGAACGTAATCCGCGCCCTCGGTGTAGCTCAGTTTGTCGACGTCGGGTATGTAGGTATAGGTCTTGTCGGAGCTGTCGCCTATTTTGTTGGCTACGCCGTAAATCTGACCTTCCTGCCAAGCCTTTTTTGCAAAGTTGCCCGTCACGATATAGTCCGCAACGCCGTTGTGCATAAGGTTCAAGGGGATTGCCGCAAACTGCGTGCTTGCGCCGCCCTGAACGAAGATAACCGCGTAGTCGTCGGGCACGTTCAAAAGCTCTCTCGTAAGCGCTTCAGCCTCTTTAACCACGGCTTCGTAAGCCTTGTCGCGGTGCGAAATTTCGGTTACGGACATTCCCGTTCCCGCAAAGTCCAAAAACTCCGCCTGTGCCTTTTTAAGCACTTCCAGGGGCAGGGTGGAAGGACCTGCCGCAAAATTGTAAACTCTCATATAAAAACCTCTCTGAAAAAAATTTGCTCAATTTATTCGCATATTTGCATAAAAATGTATAAAAACCGTATTTTTACCCGCAAATAAGCTCAATTTTGTATAAATTGGAATTATTATACACTATTGCGCCTGTCTA
>JAIDIR010000217.1 GCA_029052615.1 Clostridia bacterium
AAAAAATCGTCATTAATAATTTTTTCAACTTCCGGGTAACGCACCCTCAACGCTCGTTTTGTCAACTCTTTTTTAAGAATTTCTTTACAGTGTTCACTAGCAGCAAAAGCTTTAAAATATTTTGCCGTAGATTTAGCAAAAGAATTTATTTCAGAGTCCAGTTCAGCTAATATCTCCGTTTCATCACTCTTATCCAAATCTGATTCATCATAATAACCACATACTGATAGACTTGGTATCTCTTCACACCACAATAACTCTTCTTTAAATCTTTCTTTATTTTCTATTAAATTATAGATTTCTTGATTCCTCGTAATACACGCCTCAAACACTTTCTCTTCAATTAGATGTGTAATGCTCGTTTCCTCAACAGCTTCACTAAGTATGCTATTTGGTATAGCAGATGCTTCAACACCTTTTTTCAAAATTTTTTGATAAATAGGCTTCTCTTTTTGACTGCAATCACTATATTTGAAAAAATCTATATCACACCTAAGCTCTTTTATGGGATAATTAGATTCTTCATTATAGACACCAAGACCCCAATTAGCTGCACTTATACCGTAAGCTTCCATACGCAAATTTTTATATGATAAAACGCTTATACCCAAACCTAAGTACAATTCAAACTCATCCACCTTAAAACAAGCGTGACAAATGTGATTAAGCATTATGTGCTCGCAATAAAATTTATGACCAGGTTTATTAATTGTAATTTTAATACTAGGTAACATTGTTTTTACCTTTTAAATTCTGCTTAGCGTTTTGCCCAATTCGCAGGCTTGCGTTCAAAAATTCGTGCCGTTCCAGCCCCAGTCCTGCAGTCCGTGATAGGTGACGTATACGCATTCGGCGGGAATGCCCGCTTCCTCCGAAAGAATACGGCAAATCTCTCCCGTCATCTTGGTATAGTCGGCTGGCGACGCACTGCCGTAAAGGCTGACTTCGACGTAAGCGCCCTTATCGAGCTTTCTGCCGCCCAGATACAAATCGTATCCGTCCTGAAAGCCCACCATAAGATAAGTTTCACCCTTGTGAAGAATGGATACCGCCCTGCCAAGCTTCTGTTTGATTTTTTCCTTCTTTTCCTCCGTAAGTTTTACGGTCAGTTTGTTGTCGATAAAAGGCATATTATTTTTCTCCTTTAATAATTTTTCTATTTTGAAAGCACGACCACCGTTTCGACGTGTTTGGTCTGGGGGAACATATCGAAAGGGGTGACGGAAGTTATGCAGTAGTAACCGCCCATACCGTCGGACGAATAGGACGGGTTTTTGACTATCTGACCGTCCGCCTCCCTTAAGCTGCCGCACAGCAGCCCGAGGTCGCGCGCGAGCGTTGCGGGGTTGCAGGACACCAGCACGACCTTGTCCGCGCCGCTTGCAAGCACGGCTTTTATGACCGACCGCTCCATGCCCTTGCGCGGCGGGTCGCACACGATAGCGCGCTTATATCCCGCGCTCAGCGCAAACACTTCGTCAATCTTATCCTCCACCGCGCCGCAGTAATTGAACATTCTGTCCGACAGTCCGTTCAGCTCCTTAAGCTCGTCCGCGCACGCAACCGCTTCGGGTACGATTTCAATGCCGTAAGCCGAGCGGCACGCCTTTGCCAGCATTGCGGTAAGCAGTCCGCCGCCGCTGTACAAGTCGACCGCAACGGTATCCTTATCCTTAACCGCGTCGATGACCGCGCGGTACAAAAGCTTGCGCACGCCGTCGTTGACCTGTAAAAAAGTATTGGCGCCCGCCCTGAACTTAATGCCCTCGTCCTCGCCCGTAAAATAGCCTTCACCGCGGCATATATGCCACTCTTTGCCGAAAATCACGTTGTTTTTAGCCTTATTTACGTTGAGCCACAGGGTAAAGCTTTTGAAATTGCCCGACAGCGCGTCGGCGAATTTTTCAAGATTTATGCGCGAAGTTGCAACCACGGTAATTACCAGACTGCCGTCCACCTCGCGCGCGACGAGGTGACGGATATCGCCCGACCGATTGATTTCGTCGTAGCCCGTCAAGCCCGCTTCCTTCATAAAGGAAGTGAGCGCGGCAATCAGCGCACCCGACCATTCGGCTTGAAGCGCGCAGGAATTTATGGGCACTATGCGGTGCGAACGGGGCGCGAAAAAACCCGTGACCGTGTTGCCCTCTCCATCCACGCCGACGGGCAGGGCAAGCTTGTTGCGGTAACCGTACTGCTTTTCGCCCGATACCGTCCGGTTGACTTCCACGTCCAGCCCGCCGATTTTTTTAAGGCAGTTCTGAACGAGCTGTTTTTTAAAGTCGAGCTGAGCGGAATAAGCCGCGTGCTGAAGCTGGCAACCGCCGCACTTTTCAAAATGCGGACAGACCGGCTCCACCCTGTCGGGCGAAAGGTTATGTACCTCGGTAAGCTTGCCGTAAGCGACCTTGCCCGAAACCTTGAGCGCCTTGAAAGAAACCTTTTCGCCGACCAGACAAAAAGGCACGAACGCGGTGCAGTCCTCCCATTTTATAACGCCCTCCCCCTCGCTGCCGAGAGAGAGGACTTCCCCTTTGTATTCTCTGTTTTTATCCATATAAAATTCCGTTTACTTTCTAATCCTTGCAACGACGGCGTTGACCGCAAGCTGACAGCGCGATACGAGCAAATCGTATATTATCCCGACGAACGTGCCGACGGTAAAGACCAGCAGGAAGAAATATTTGTTGATAGTTTGATAAACCGTTTCAGGAAAGAGCGTGCCGCCCATAACGCCGCCGAACACCAGATAGTACCCGACGATAAGCATTGCGTCGAACCAAAGCGCCTTGACGGGCAGGAATATCCAGTTGTTGAACCTGCTTTTGTTTATAAGCGCGCTGACGACGGGGTGCAGCCCGAAAAACATAATAAAGGGCACGAGGTCCCAGAACTTTGCCGCCGCACCCATAATTACCGCAAGCACGCACGTGCCCGCATAGGCGAGAAAACCGCCCCTATAAAACTGTTTGGAAAGGGGCACCATAAGCGCCACCACCCCGATAAAATAGCCCGTTGCCAGCAGCCAGCCGCTTAGTATGCCGAGTGCAAGAAAGAGCACCGCCACTGCGCACGATATTCCCGAAAGCGCAATTTCGAACGAGCGTGAATTCTTATTCTTAGGCATACCGCGTTATCTGCAACAGCTGCAAAGGCAGTTTATGCAGGCGTTAAGCGCACAGCACTCCACGCAGTAGGAACAGAAGCTCCCGCCCATCTGGTTGTCGGAATAGGAGTTCATATCCTGCCCCCTGTACACGCTTTCGCCCTCGCCGCCCGCGCCCGGCTTGGACGCGTCGTAAGCAATCTTTTCGTTCAGCTTGACGTAGGCTTGCTTATACTTTTCGTTTTCGCCGTCCAGCCGCATTGCAATTTCAAGCTGCTTCTTACTTTCGTTGACCCAGTTCTTGCGGTAGAACACCACCGACTGAAGATAGTGCCACTGTGCGCCGCGCTCGTTGAATTCGTCCAGAGCGCGCTGCGCTTCCTGCAAGTCGCCCGCCTTTATGAGTTCTTCAACTCTTGCGAAAGCCGAGCCGTCCTTCTCGCCCGCGCCGTTTTCAAGCTGAGCGAATTCGGCAAGAAGCTCGTCGTGAGCGACCTGTATTTTAGTCAGCATTTTAGCGGCTTCGTTGCCCGCCTCGCCCTCTAAAAATCTGTCCTCCAAAAGCTTTGCGCGGAGGGCGGAATACGCCTCCTCGACCTGCTCCGCGGTCGCCCCTTCAGTTAATCCCAAAAGTTCAAGATTGCGTTTGTTCATCGTTCTTTTTCTTACCTTCTCCGCATTTGCCGTGCACCAGCCGGCGGGTCTTCAACGGAATACCCCTCAATATTATATTATCGGTCAAGTCGTGATTGAAATAAAATTTTATGTTCGCAAGCTGCATGCGCATATCGGCGAACAGCGTATTGAAAATGAAGTCGATTTCCTCGCCGCATTTACTTACAGCCTCCACCTTGGTCGCGCACCCGAACGCGTTGTGCAGCACGTTGTAACGCCCCTTCTTGACGTCCTTGTCGTAGTCGTCCAGCGCGTCGGCAAGGTATACCCACTTGCCTATATCGTAGCAAAGCGCCTCGGTTGCGGGCGTTGCGTATTCGCCCAGCGCGTAGGTCGACAGCTCCTTAATCATAAACGCAGTCGGCTCGCAAGCCTGGTCTATTATCGTGCAGCCCGCCTTTTCCAGCTCGCGCTGCTCCTGCATATGCTTCTTGATTATTTCCCCGACCTGCGGGTGGCGTTTGAGCGTGCGCTTAAAGCCACGCTTATACATAAACGCAAACGCGCCCTTTTTGTCGCCGTCGGTCTTGTCGTCCAAAAGCTTATAGTAGGCAAGCGCGGTATTCACGCACCCCAGAAGCACCGATATATTATCGGGCTTAGCCATAAAGCGGCGCTTGATTAAATGCAGACCGCAACGCCGTTTTTCTATCTTTACGTCGCAATTGGCGATATTGTGCAAAAGCGCCGACATAAACGCCATATCGTAGGTGAGCGCGGACTTGGAAAAGCTGCCGCACCCCTCGCCTATCGACTTGCACATACCGCAATAAATCGCCTTGTATAAAGTTTCGTCCTTCTTGAACAAGTAAGGACTGTCGGGGTTGATATATCCGAACATTACGCCTGAAAGAACCCTATCTTTTTATAGACCTTGGAAAGCGTCTTGCGCGCCACCTTATAAGCCTTTTCCGCGCCGTTTGCAAGAACGCCCTGCAGATACGCCTTGTCGTCTAATATGCGCTTCTGCTCAGCCTGTACGGGCGCAAGCTTATCGGCAACGATTTCGCCCACGGCAAGCTTGAAATCGCCGTAGCCCTTGCCATCAAACTCCCTTTCCGCCTCGTCCATGCTCTTGCCCGAAAAGGTCGTGTATATGGCAAGCAGGTTGCTCACGCCGGGCTTATTTTCGGGGTCGTACTTAATGCAGTTGTCGCTGTCGGTAACCGCGCGCTTGAACTTTCTTATAACGGTGTCCCTGTCGTCGGTCATAAATATCGAGCCGTTGGGATTTTCCGCCGACTTGCTCATCTTTTTGGTAGGGTCTAAAAGGTCGCAAATCTTTGCGCCCACCTTGGCGTATATGCCCTCGGGCACGGTAAACGTGGGGGAATATGCGTTGTTGAAGCGAATTGCTATGTCGCGCGTGATTTCCAGATGCTGGCGCTGGTCCAGTCCAACGGGCACGACGTCGGTCTGATATAAAAGAATATCCGCCGCCATGAGCACGGGGTAGTCCATAAGCCCCATATTGATATTATCCGCGTGGCGCTTGGACTTATCTTTGAACTGGGTCATACGCTCCATTTCGCCAACGTACGTAAGCGAGTTGAGCGCCCAGCACATTTCGGCGTGGCAGGGCACGTGGGACTGCACGTAGAACGTGCACTTATCGGGGTCAACGCCGCAGGCAATGAACAGCGCGGCAAGCGCAAGCGTGTTCGCGCGGAGCTGTGCGGGCTGCTGGCGCACGGTTATTGCGTGCATATCCGCCATTGCGAAAACGCAATTGTAATCGTTCTGATAGGAAGCCCAGTTTCTAAGCGTGCCGATATAGTTGCCTATGGTAAGGCTGTTGGTTGGCTGAATAGCCGAATACAGGGTCTTTTTATTCTCTTCCATATTCTCTCCTCTGCCCGAAACGGTGCTTTGGATTATTTTACCATATCTTTAACCGAAAGGCAAGTTAATCAATCCTGTCGATATCGGAGGGGCGTACGGTAGTCGGCGCCGTCTGCACGGACTGACCGTTGCGCGTGTAGTGTATAGAAATCTTATCGCTTGCGCGCACGTTCAAAAGCAAATCGGCAATCTGGTACTGTCTTGAAATTTCGTACGTCTTGCCGTTGAAGGTAACGGCGGTTATTATATCCTCAACCTTCAAGCCCATCGCTTCGGCAAGGCTGCCCGAATTGACCGTCTTGATGACGACGTTTTCGACTATACGCCCGCCGCCCGTCGCCTCGTCGTAGACGTAACGCGAATTTTCCGACTGGGAGGTCACGCCCAAAAGCGTTCTGCTGGTGTACTTAATTCCGTTCTTTGCGTGGTAATACATCACGCCGTCGGCAATGCCCGTCATAATGGACGCGGGAATTGCGTAGTTCATACTGGTTATTTCGCCGTCGCCCGCATTGTTCAGCCCGATAAGCTGACCCTGCATATTGAAGAGACCGCCGCCCGAGTTGCCGTGCGTAAGCGCCGTATCCGTCCTTATGGAGCGGTAATTGCGTTTGGTGCCGTCTATGTCAAGCTCGACGTAGTCGCTGTCCACGCTGACGATACCCTCGGTTACGCTTATGCCGCCGTCGTCGGGGTTGCCCACCGCATAGGTGTGGTCGCCCACGCTGTAATCATAGCTGACCGTAACGGGCACCGCCTGGGGATTTATCTTTAAAACGTCCGCCGTGCTCGCCCTTATAACGGCAACGTCGTAGTTTACCGCGCCGCCTATATATTCGCATCTGATTGCGTAATCGTCGTATACGTAGCCCAACGTGCGCTCGTCCTTATAGGGCTGGGACTCGCTGCCGTAAAGATAGGCGCTTATCTCCGTGCTTATCTTGTTGGAGCCCACCGCCTTGCTGTCGTACACCACGTGATAGTTGGTCACGATATAGGTATAGTCGGTATCCATTTTATAGATGACCGCAGAGCCGCAGTACATCGACTTTTGGGACAGATAGGATTCGCTGAACGCCGTATACACCTTCATGCAAGAACGCAGAAGGGAATTGAGCGGGGCGTTGACGTCCGTGTTGACCGAAAGATAAATTTCGCAAAACTCTTTAAAGGTAAGCTCGTTGCCGTAACGGCTGGTATAGGCCTTGTAAACGTCCTCCGCGGTGACGTCCTGTGCGTCCTCACCGTCTACGCCGTCGACGCCGTCCTTGCCGTTGGTCACGGTGAATTGCGAGGTCGTCTTGTCGGAATAGGTTACCGTGTAGTAATCCACCAGCCCCACGCTGTCCGTCTTTTCTATGGAAACAACGCTTACCGTGTTGCCGAAAATACAGCCCGAAAACACGCCCAGCGAAAGAGCTGCGGCGGCTGCGAAAGATGCTAAAATCTTCTTTTTCATAATCTCAAACCTATATACCTTTAAGTTTTGCCTGTACTAATTATATTAAGCCAAAGTGCAAAAGTCAAAACAAGTTGGTGAAAATCTCGTAAAAAAAGCCGTTCGGCAATAACTGCCGAACGGCTTAAATTTTAAATTTTATATTAC
>JAIDIR010000218.1 GCA_029052615.1 Clostridia bacterium
GCCGTAGACTATGCCCGACTGCATATTGGTGACCGTGTTGGTGCCTATGACCTTTTCGGGGCGCTCGATTTCCACGCGCGGCAGTTTTGCCGTGCCGTTGACGAGGCTGTCCAGAGACCCCTTAATACCCGGGGCGATTACCCCGCCGATAAATTCTCCGCGCTCGTTGATTGCGTTAAAGGTCGTTGCCGTGCCGAAATCTATTACGATAAGCGGCGCGCCGTACTTTTTGACCGCCGCAACGTTGTTGACTACCCTGTCGGCGCCCACTTCCTTTGCATTGTCGACGCGCAGATTCAGCCCCGTTTTTATGCCCGCGCCCAAAAGCAGCGGCTTTATTTTAAGGTAGGTACGGCACATACGCTCGAGCGTATAGTCCAAAGGCGGCACGACGGAAGAAATTATTCCGCCCGTAATATCCGAAACGGATATGCCGTTGGTCGCAAGGATACTTAAAAGCTGTCCGCCGTACTCGTCGGAAGTCTTCTTGTGCTCGGTTGCGACGCGGAAGGAAAGCCTTAAATTTTCGCCGTCGAACAGCGCGAATTTTATATTGGTATTGCCTACGTCAAGACAGATTATCATTAGCCGACTTTTTCCTTACAGAAATTCTTTTTTCCACAACGCTGTTTACCGTATACATTGCGGGAGCGAGCACAAGATTTATTGCAAGCTCGACAAAGAAATTTACGCCTATTAAAAGAACGAAAACTATATGCGCCGCAGAAAAACCTGATATGTCCAGTCCTGCCGCCGCAAAAAAGTCGAGAATAGGCTTCATTATTACGAATGCCCCGATTGCAAACACGCCAGTATTGCACACGGGAGCCAAAGCCGCCGCAACAAATATTGCAACGTACTTATTTTTCTTAGCTATCAGCTTATATATAAGCGCGGGCACTACTCCTGCCGCAACGCCCTTTAATATGCAGAGCAACACGGTAAAAAACGGTTGAACGTTTAAAAGATAGAGTGTGAAAGGGTCTAAGCCTATAAGTGCGTCGATTATTACGACAAGTCCGAAAACTCCGCCGAGAATCGCGCCTGCAACCACGCCCAATAAGATACTGCCCAACACTATAGGCACGAGCACAAGACAAAACGTTGTTGCGCCGATTTTCATAAACCCGCTCAACATCTGAAAAGCGATGACAAGCGCCGTGAGCACGCCGAGATAAGCGACGTACTTTGCCGTGAAGATATTACTCTTCTTTTCCATTTTACACCTCCGTCGGATTTCATATAACGAATATCCGCAGAAAAAAATTTATTATACTTTTATTGCGGTCGGGCTTGCGGTGCAATACCCGCCGAAAGTACGCAAAAATGATTAAATTTGCATTAAATTTATTAAATTATAGCATTATGCCCGCAATTAAGCAAGCGAATTGGCGGGTAACATTTTTTTGCCGTGATAAATATTATTTAGTATAAAGCATAACGAAAGTG
>JAIDIR010000219.1 GCA_029052615.1 Clostridia bacterium
GGTTCAGGACAGCATCACGACGGTCAGGGGCGCAATTGCAGGCGTTAATTCCGCGGTTGAGGAAATTATTCATACCGGTATAAGTCATTAAATTTAATAATAGAATATTTAAAACGTATTCGGAGATTAAAGTTATAAATAAGCAAGGATTTTCCGTAACAGTTTTACAAAAGAGGTTATTGTCAGCAATATTGGCAATAGCCTTTATTTTTTGCTTGATTTTCGCGCGCTTCTTTTATATTCAGGCGGTATGGGGGAGCGAGCTGGTCTACCGTGCCACCGACCAGTGGAACAGGGAAATACCCGTTATAGCCGCGCGCGGAGAAATTTCGGACAGGAACGGACAACTCATTGCGGGCAACAGAACGACTTACAGCGTATTCGTCCGTCCCAACGCGGTTGTCAACGCCGAATATTGCGCAACGGTAATGAGCGCAGCGCTCGAAATAGACCCGTCGGCACTGCTTGAAAAGCTTTCGGGCGGAAAGGTGTCCGAAATTACGGTTGCAAGACAGGTTGAAAAGGAAAAGATAGAAAAGCTTGCCTCGCATAATCTTGCAGGCGTCTATTATTCGCGCGACAATTCCCGCACGTATTCCTATAACGACGCGCTGTGTCAGGTGCTCGGATTCACCGCAAGCGACGGTACGGGGCTTTCGGGAATTGAAAAATATTACGAAAATATTCTCTGCGGCGAAAACGGCGAAATCGCTTACACGACCGATATCGTCGGCGTGCAGACCGAAAATTCGAAAATCGTCTACCGCGAAGCGACTGCGGGGGACGGCATAAGACTGACCATAGATATGGATATTCAGCTTTCCGCGGAGCAGGCTATGCGCTCGGTATACCAGTCGTCGGGAGCAAAACGCGTTTCCTGCGTCGTGCTCGACCCCAACGATTTCGGCGTTATGGCTATGGTCAACTATCCCTCGTACGACCTCAATTCCGTACCGAGGGACGACCCCGAAACGCTGAACGCTCTGTCGCGTAACTGTCTTATAAGCGACATTTACGAACCGGGTTCGACCTTCAAGGTCATCACTTCGGCGGCAAATATCGAGGAATATTTGCGCGGCAACAAGGGCGCGTATTCGCCTTCCTACGTCTTTAACGGAAGCAGAACGCGTACGGTTGACGGAACTAAAATTAAGTGCTGGTCGGACCATTCCAACGGAAAACATTCCAACCAGACTCTGGCGGAAGCGCTGAACAACAGCTGTAACCCGTGCTTTACGGATATTGCCTTATCGCTTGGGAAGGATAAATTTTACGAGTATCTTACGGCGTTCGGGCTTGGCAACGTCACCGGCATTGACTTTAACGGCGAGGCGCTTGGTATGCTCGTGCCGCAGTCGCTGGTCAGGGATTGCGACCTTGCTAGAATTGGGTTCGGTCAGACGGTTGCGGTAAGCGGACTGCAGCTTGCGTGCGCGACGGCTGCGGCTGTAAACGGCGGCAACTATTACGTTCCGCATTTTCTTAAAAGTATAGTTTCGTCCGACGGAAAGACCGTGGAAGAATATAAGCCTATTATAAAGCAACAGCCCGTCAGCGAAAAGGCTTCGCGCCTGCTTGCGGAAATGCTTGAAGGCGTCGTTAAAGAGGGCAGCGGTAAAAAAGCGTATATCGAGGGATATAAAGTGGGCGGCAAGACGGGAACGGCGCAGAAATACGAGGACGGACATATCGCCTCGGGTAAATACGTGTCGTCGTTCGTCGGCTTTTTCCCCGCAAACAATCCGCAGTATCTGGCGCTTATTATAGTCGACGAGCCTGTAGGCACCTATTACGGAAGTGCCGTAGCCGCGCCCGTCGCCAAAGAAATTTTCGAAGATATAATCAAAATAAAAAATATTCAACCGTTTGAGTGAGGTCATAATGATATTGCAGGAACTTATAAAAGATTTACGGTGTGAAGAAGTGTGCGGCAATGCCGACCTGGAAATAAGCGGACTTTGCACGGATGCCGACGCGGTAAACGCGGGTGACGTTTTCATCTGCTATAAGGGGATGAACTTCGACAGCCACAAAGAAATCGAAAAAGCGGTAACGGGCGGCGCGGTTGCAATAGTGTGCGAGCAGGCGCCCGACTGTGACGTGCCTTACGTTCTGGTTGCGGACGGCCGCGCGGCAATGGCTGTACTTGCCCGCACCTTTTACGGCTATGCGGATAAAAAGCTTAAACTTATTGCGGTTACGGGCACCAACGGAAAAACGACGACGACTTATATGCTCAAAAGCATTTTCGACAAAAATCAAACCAAAACGGGCATAATCGGCACGCTTGGCATCGCATACGGCGGTATATTTATATCGCCGGCTCTCACCACGCCCGACCCGCTATTTTTACATAGCGTGTTTGCGGATATGGTCAAGTGCGGTGTGGAGTACGTCTTTATGGAGGTTTCCGCGCACGCTCTGTACTTCGATAAAATTCACGGGCTGCATTTCGAGGCGGGAATTTTCACAAACTGTACGCAGGACCATCTGGACTTTTTCAAGGATATGCAGTCCTATGCTGAATGCAAATTAAAGCTTTTCGAAAACGGAAGATGCTCTCATGCGGTCGTTAATTCGGACGATCCGCTTGGCGCCGAGCTTGCCGTTGCTCTGCCCGATTGCATAAGCTACGGGCTGGATAATCCCGCCGATACTTTTGCAATAGACGTTACCGAAAAAATAGACGGCAGCTCGTTCGTCATAAACCTTTTGGACGAAATTTACGAAATAAATCTGAAAATGCCGGCGTTGCACAACGTATATAACGCGCTTGCCGCAGCAACCTGCGCTAAGCTGCTCGGGGTAAAAATCGACGTCATTGCAAAGGGGCTGGAGGCGCTTGAAAAAGTGGACGGCAGGCTTGAACGCGTTGCCAATTACAACGGCGGGGAAGTTTTCGTCGATTTTGCTCACACGCCCGACGGTCTTGAAAAGTCGCTTTCCGCCTTGAAAAAGCTTTGTAAGGGCAACCTTTACTGTCTTTTCGGTTGCGGCGGCAACAGGGATACGACCAAGCGTCCGCTCATGGGCGAGGTGGCGGCAAAATATTCCGACTTCGTAATAGTCACGTCAGACAATCCGCGCTACGAGGATCCTTACGAAATAATATCGCAGATTGAAACGGGCGTAAAAAAGAGCGGCAAAAAATACGTTGCCGTCACCGACAGGGAAATCGCCATAGAGTATGCTTTGAACCTTCTCGGTCAGGACGATATCTTGCTGGTAGCGGGCAAGGGCGGAGAAAATTATCAGGAGATAATGGGAATAAAACACAGCTACAACGACAATACGGTAATTAAAAAACTGATAAGTTGAATTTGTTATGAAAATTTATTTAATCGCGTTACTTTCTTCCTTCGGGCTTGCGCTGCTTTTGGTGGCGTGTCTGATGCCGCTTTTAAAACGGCTTAAAGCTGGGCAGTACATTTTAGGGTACGTAAAGGAACATAAAAGCAAGAGCGTCACGCCCACTATTGGCGGGCTGTCTTTTATTACGGCGATAATAATAATTTCGATTATCTTTTACAGATTTCAGGACAAGACTGTAAATTTAACTTTAAT
>JAIDIR010000022.1 GCA_029052615.1 Clostridia bacterium
GGTGAACCGAAATCTTCGGTTCACCGCTTGTTCGTTAAATTGCTGTTACACGTTAAATCTAAATAAAATAACGTCGCCGTCCTTAACGACGTATTCCTTGCCTTCGCTGCGCACCTTGCCCTTTTCGCGCGCGCCTACAAGTCCGCCGCATTCCAAAAGGGTGGCGTAGTCCACGACTTCGGCTCTTATAAAGCCCTTTTCGAAATCGCTGTGAATAACGCCCGCCGCCTGCGGAGCCTTGGTGCCGTTTACGATGGTCCAGGCTCTGGTTTCCTTTTCGCCCGCGGTGAGGTAGGAAATAAGCCCCAAAAGGGAGTAGCTCTTTTTTATAAGGCGGTTAAGTCCGCTCTCGCTAAGTCCCAGCTCTTCCAAAAATACCGCGCACTCTTCGGGCTCCATCTGCGAAAGCTCTTCCTCGGTCTTTGCGCATATGACCATAACTTCACTGTTTTCTGTCTTTGCGTATTCCTTGACCTTGACGACGAAAGGTATTTCGTCCTCGGGCTTGCCCATATCGAATTCCGAAATGTTCGCCGCGTAAATTACGGGCTTTGCGGTCAGCAGGAAGAGGTTGTCCATAAACTGCTTTTCGCTCTCGTCGCAAGTGAAAAGGCGGGCGGGCTTATCTTCGGAAAGGAATTTTTCCAGCCTTTCCAAAAGCGCGTATTCCGCGGCGGCTTCTTTGTTTGCGCCGCCCTTTGCGGTGTTGCGTATTCTGTCCTGCCGCTTGTTCACCGCCTCGATGTCAGCAAGAATAAGCTCCAAAGTAATGGTGGTAATGTCCGCAACGGGGTCCACGGCGTTACTTACGTGCGTAACGTTTTCGTCCTCGAAACAGCGCACCACGTGAACTATGGCGTCGCACTCTCTTATGTGCGATAAAAATTTATTGCCCAGACCTTCGCCGCGCGACGCGCCCTTTACAAGTCCGGCAATGTCAACGAATTCCACGATAGCGGGGGTGACCTTCTTGCTCTGGTAGAGTGCGGCAAGCTTATCAAGTCTTTCGTCTGGCACCGCAACCACGCCCACGTTGGGCTCTATCGTGCAGAAGGGGTAGTTAGCTGCTTCAGCGCCTGCGTGGGTAATTGCGTTGAACAAAGTCGATTTGCCCACATTGGGCAGACCTACTACGCCTAATTTCATAGTAATAATTCCTTACAAAGTTTATTTATCCCATTATAATATAAACACCAAAAAATTCAAAACGCTTTGCGCTAAAAGTTGCCAAAATTTTACGCGTGTGATAAAATGTAGCAAAATAAAAAGGTGCGTTATGGATTACAAAAAATATATTGCGGAAAAAATCAAGGTTGACGGCGTTTCGGCGGACGAAATAGCGGAGGCAATTGCAATACCCCCGAATACCGAAATGGGCGACTACGCTTTGCCCTGTTTCAAATTTTCCAAGGTGTTGCGCCAGTCACCCGTTGCAATCGCGCAAAATCTTGCGGCAAATATTGGTACGGACGACGTTATTTCGGAAGTCACCGCGCTAAACGGTTACCTGAATTTTAAGCTCAATAAAATCGGCCTTGCAGAAGCTACGCTTGAGCGAATAGAAAAAGAGGGCGCAAAATACGGTTCTTCCCAAATCGGTTCGGGCAAGACGGTGTGCATCGACTATTCTTCCGTAAACATCGCAAAGCCCTTCCATATCGGGCACCTTTCCACGACGGTTATAGGCGGCTCGCTGTACAAAATATATAATTTTCTCGGCTACGACGTGGTGGGCATAAACCACCTCGGCGACTACGGCACGCAGTTCGGCAAGCTCATTTGCGCTTACAAGCACTGGGGCAACAGGGAGGAAGTCGAAAATGGCGGCATACACGCCGTTAACGATTTGTACGTGCGCTTCAACAGCGAGGCGACAGAGGAAATGGAGACGGAAGCAAGAGAGTATTTCCGCCTTATCGAGAGCGGCGACAAAGAGGCAAACGAGATTTTCGAATGGTTCAAGTCGCTCACGCTTGCCTACGTAAAT
>JAIDIR010000220.1 GCA_029052615.1 Clostridia bacterium
AAATCGGCTTACGAAGTAGCGGTTGCAAACGGCTTTGAAGGCACGGAAGCGGAATGGCTTGCAAGCCTTAAAGGCGAAGACGGCAAAAAAGGCGACAAGGGCGATAAGGGCAGCAAAGGCGACGAAGGAGAAAAAGGCGCGGACGGCGTTGGCGTAGAGGGCATTTACGAAACGTCGGAAGGCACTATGGTCAAGTTTACCGACGGCACCATTAAACCTTTAAATAACGGTATTCACGGCAAAGTAGAATATCAGTTGGCGCAGGTAGGCGACAACTACGTGGAGCTTTCTGCGAATAAAAAAGAGGGAACAGATTTGAATTTCCTTTTGATTACGGCCGGTAAATACGAGCTTCAAATAGATTCCACGTCAGCTTTAAAATATAATTATTTCAGTGCTCATACCGAAAATAGTAATGTAGATGAAAGTAGTGGTAGCTTGCAAGTAAAAGGCGACGCTTCCGGCACGTGGGAAGACGAGGCTTCCTACTGGGCAAAGCAAATAGACGTTTTACCCGGTTACGTACATACTTTTCAGCTGTTTAACACTTCGGGGGCGGTAAGGACTTGCAGGTTCAGGATTGTTAAAGTAGAGGACGAGCAATAACAAACGATTATCACGCAGAAAATGCGGATAAAATATATTTTTTAAAAGGAGATAAAACAAATGACAAAGACTAAGAAACTTGTAGCACTTTTGGCAGTGTTTGCAATGGGCGCAACGGTTGCGGCAGGCGTTGCAATGAGCACGAATTTCCACGGTGCGGCTTTTGCCGATACGGGCGTGGAGGACGAGGTAGAGGTAATTCCCGGTTCTGAGAAATCACCCGTAACCGCGGTTGAGGGCGTAAATACCATAGAATATATGGTAGTAGGCGGCAATGCGGAAATGGGCTTTAAGGAACTCGTATACTATATGACCTTCACCCCCGCAAACAGCGGCGTTTACAGCTTTACGCACAGCAATCCCGACGTAGGCGTAGGTCAGATTTACAGCGAGAACGACTATCCCGACGGCGAGTGGGACGACAGCTGGACGGTATATTCGGTAGAGCTTATCAAAGACGTTAAATATACGCTTATAGTAAACGACTTCGACTGGACGGTAAACCTTGACGAATTGGAAGTTGGCACCAAGTACGAGCTTACGCCCGCAGAAACCATTACCATTTCCTACGGTTCCGCAGCGGCAGGCAGCACCTGGGAAAGCGCTATTCCCTACACGGTAGGCGAAACCATTTACGTTTCGCAGGGACACGCCGCAGTATGGTACTCGTTTGAGGCAACTGACACGGTGTATTATCTGATTGCGATGGGCGGCAGCGCTGTGGTATATGAAGAATTCATCGGCGATTTGGACGAATTGACAAGCGCAAGTTCAGGTTACAGCGCATTTGATTATGATGACGTCGTTTATATCTGCGTAAACCCTTCGGAAGAAAGCAATGCAGAAGTTCAGGTTGTTGAAAAGGACAAGCAGTCGGAAGGTACCTGCATAATTACCGCTATCGAAATTAACAAGGGTGAAACGCAGGTCGGCGACGGCAAGTGGTACACCTACACCGCAGGCGAAAACGAAAAGGTTACCCTGACCGGCAACGTTGACGTTGAAGTGTTTGCGGGCTATAACAGGGCTGATTATCTGTGGGAAGGCAAGGAAATCGAGCTGACCGCTGGCGTTACGTATAACTTCTTCGCTCCCGCTTACAGCGGCTACGACGAGGAAACGGGCGAAACCTATCCGCTTTACAGCACGCTTACCATTTCCTAAATATTTATTTCAGACAATAAAAGGCTTTTCGTCTTTTATTCATAAACTCGTGCCCGTCCGGTGACGGGCGGGCACACTCCTTTTTTGGAGTTCATTTCTTTGATCACCGTCATAATTTCTCTTTTCGTAAATCAGGCGCCGCGCGGCTTTGGCTGCGCGGCGTCTGAGATTTTTTTTGCGCGAAAATATTTTTATAAAAATTTCTTAACTTGGGTTAATTTTTTGTTGACAAGCGCATATTTTGTAACTATAATAT
>JAIDIR010000221.1 GCA_029052615.1 Clostridia bacterium
GGGTGTAAATAATCCCGCTGCCGACAAGGAGCCTGTTACGGCAGAAAATCTGCTGGGAAAATGCACTTTCAATTCGGCAGGGTGGGGCGCATTTTTCAGATTTTTAAGTAAGTACGGCATTATTATAATCATTGCAATAATAGCAATTCCTTTTATCGTGTCGCAGATTTTAAAAATCGTAAAGCTCAGCAAACAGCGCGAGGAGGAGAAAAAAGCAGGAACTGCAATACCTCCAATCGAAGAAAATACGCAATTGCCGCCGAGCGGTGGTGAAGCTTCCGATGACGTTCACGACGACGAGCAATAAGACGCAATTAAACTGTTCAATATATTAAATGAAGCTTAGTATTGTTTTAAATACTAAGCTTTATCGTTATTAATAGCAAAAAAATTACATTTTTTGTTGGCGCGTCAGTCGATTGAATTAATGGAAAAAATTGTAATTTTTCTGTTGACAAGCTGGCGTCAGAATTATATAATATATTTACCTACTAATTTAATAGGTTAATAATTTTAAGGTTAAGCAATGAAAATTTCCACGAGGGGAAGATACGCGCTTCGCGTTATGATAGATATTGCCGAGCATACTGACGGCAATTATATTCCGCTGAAAGATATTGCGGACAGGCAAAATATATCCAAAAAATATTTGGAGAGTATAATGCTCGACTTGACCAAAGCCGAACTTTTGGACGGGCGGCACGGCAAGGGCGGCGGCTATAAGCTTAACCGAAATGCCGCTGAATATACTGTTTTTGAAATTCTTCAATTTGCCGAGGGCGACCTTGCGCCCGTAACGTGCATATGCGATAAGTCGGTAGGTTGCGAAAGAGTGACGGAATGCAAAACTCTTCCCGTATGGACAGGCTTTTACAACCTGACTAAACAATATTTCAGCGGCGTAACGCTTGCGGATCTCATAAAATAGAGATTGAATAACGGAGGATAAAATGGAATTCGAAACGCTTTGTCTGCATGCCGATGACAATAAAAAAGACGAATGGGGCACTATAACGACGCCCGTGTGTCAGGCGGCAACATTCGTACATAAGGGAGTGGGCGTTCAATCTAAATACAGCTATTCCCGACTTTCAAATCCTACGCGTTCTCATCTTGAAAACACGGTGGCAAAGCTTGAGGGCGGAGTTGCGGCGTTTGCTTTTTCTTCGGGAATGGCGGCAATTACGACTGTGATGAAGCTGTTTAAGCAAGGCGCCCATATAATTGCTTCCGAAGATTTGTACGGCGGAAGCTTGAGGCTGTTTCGCAATGTGAACACGGTTGAGGGAATGAGCTTCGATTTTACGGATACGGGCGATATTGATCGCGTGCGGTCGCTTATAAATAAAAACACCAAGGCAATTTACTGCGAAACGCCCAGCAATCCTTTAATGCAGGTTTCCGACATAGCCGAACTTGCAACTCTATCGCACGAAAAGGGGCTTCTACTAATCGTTGACAATACTTTTTTAACGCCCTATTTTCAACGCCCGCTTGAGTTGGGTGCAGATATCGTTATTCACAGCGGAACCAAATATCTGGGCGGGCATAACGATGCTCTTGCGGGCTTTGCCGTTGCCAAAACGCCCGAAATTGCCGAAAAGATAGCGTATTACTCAAAGACGATAGGTGCGTGTCTTGCTCCGTGGGATAGCTTTTTAATAGAGCGCGGGATTAAAACACTGCCGCTAAGAATGGACAGAATTAACGCCAATGCAAAGTTGATCGCCGAATGGCTTAGGGGCAGAAAGGAAGTTAATAAGGTTTATTATACCGGTTTTGAAGATTACGCCGGATATGCAGTCAGCAAAAAGCAGTCCACGGGTTTCGGCGGAATGATTTCCTTCGAGGTGGAAAGCAAAGCCCTTGCCGAAAATATTTTAAGTAACTTAAAGGTGCTACAGTATGCCGAAAGCCTTGGCGGAGTGGAAAGCTTAATCACTTACCCCATGCTGCAGACACACGCCGACGTTCCGGTAGAAGAGAGGGAAAGGCGCGGCATAAACGACAGATTTTTGCGCATTTCGGTGGGCATAGAGAACGCCAAGGACTTGATAGAAGACCTAAAGCAGGCATTTGAAAGATGAAATACGATTTTAATAAAATTTACGACAGAAGAAATACGAACAGCTTAAAGTACGACTTTGCAAAGGAGCGCGGCAGAAGCGAAGACTTGCTTCCTCTGTGGGTGGCGGATATGGATTTCAGAGCGCCCGACGAAGTGATTTCGGCGCTTAAGGACAAGGTGGAGCACGGCATATTCGGCTATTCGGAGCCAAAGGGCGATTATTTTGAAGCGCTGCAAAACTGGTTTTTGCACCGTCACGGCTGGAAGCCGCAGCCTGATAAATTCGTTATAACCTGCGGCGTGGTATTTTCCATATGCACTCTGATCCGAGTATTGACCGAAGTCGGCGACGGAGTAATTATCTGTCAGCCCGTGTATTATCCATTTGCACAAAGCGTTATTGACAACGGCAGAAAATTAGTAGTAAGCGAGCTTAAAAATACCGACGGTTACTATACGGTAGACTTTGATGACTTTGAAAGAAGGATTGTGGAAAACGACGTTAAGGCGTTTATCCTCTGCAATCCGCATAACCCCGTCGGCAGAGTGTGGACGAGTGAAGAGCTGCGGCGCTTAGGCGACGTATGTCTTAAACACGGCGTTTTCGTAATATCGGATGAAATTCATGCGGACTTCGTTTACGGCAACAATGTTCATAGCGTATTTTCGACGGTCAGAGAGGAATACGAAGATATTTGCGCCATCTGCACCGCGCCCACAAAAACCTTTAATCTGGCCGGGCTGCACGTTGCAAACACGTATATACGTAACGATAAAGTGCGGGGGCAATTTGTTAAGGAGCTTGACCGCCAGGGCTATTCGCAGCCAAATATAATGGGATTGGTTGCGTGCAAGGCGGCTTATGAGTGCGGCGGGGAATGGCTGGAGGAATTAAAGGAATACCTGTCGCAAAATCTGCAATTGGTGCGTGAGTTTGCCGCAACTAAGCTTAAAAACATTGCGCTTGTAGAGCCGCAGGGAACGTACCTCGTCTGGCTGGATTGCTGTAAGCTGAACCTGTCGGATAAAGAGCTTGCAAACCTTTTCGAAGATATAGCAAAGCTTTGGGTGGACGACGGCTATATATTCGGTGCGGGAGGCAGCGGTTTTGCGAGAATAAACATAGCCTGTCCGCGTTCGATACTTAAAAACGCGCTTGAAAGGCTAAGCCGCGCACTCGGCTAAATAAATATAATAATGAGGAGAAAAATTTATGGCACAGTATAAAACCATTCTGGATTTAGTGGGGAATACCCCTTTGGTTGAAATCGCAAATTACGAAGCTGCGAACGGATTAAAGGCAACGGTGCTTGTCAAGCTTGAATACTTCAATCCCGCAGGTTCCGTAAAGGACAGAATTGCAAAGGCGATGATTGAGGACGCGGAAAGAAGCGGCAAGCTTAAAAAGGGCGCCACGATAATCGAGCCGACGAGCGGCAATACGGGCATAGGCCTTGCGGCGGTCGCTGCGGCAAAGGGTTACAAACTTATTATTACGATGCCCGACACGATGAGCGTAGAGCGCAGGAATATAATCAAGGCGTACGGCGCTGAGATTGTTTTGACGGAGGGCGCAAAGGGAATGAAGGGCGCAATTGCAAAAGCGCAGGAAATTGCTCAAGCTACGCCCGATTCGTTCATTCCGGGTCAGTTCGTTAACCCTGCAAATCCTGCAATTCACAGGGCGACGACGGGTCCCGAAATCTGGAACGACACGAACGGCAAAGTGGATATTTTTGTTGCAGGCGTAGGTACGGGCGGCACGCTTACGGGTACGGGCGAGTATTTAAAGAGCAAAAATCCGGCAATAAAAGTAGTTGCCGTAGAGCCTGCAGGTTCTCCCGTGCTCTCAAAGGGCGTTGCAGGTGCGCATAAAATTCAGGGTATTGGAGCGGGGTTCGTGCCTGACGTTCTCAATACGAAAATTTATGACGAAATAATTACCGTGGAAAACGACGACGCTTTTGCAACCGGCAAAGCGTTGGGCAGGACCGAGGGAATACTCGTCGGCATATCTTCTGGGGCGGCGCTTTGGGCGGCAACCGAGCTTGCCAAGCGCCCCGAAAACGCAGGCAAAACCATAGTTGTAATTCTACCCGATACGGGCGACAGATATTTTTCTACGCCCCTGTTTACCGAGTGAACCAGTTGACGTAATTATAAAGGCGGTAATAGCGAGGGTGCGCTCTCGCTATTTTGCCGCTTTGCGGGTAATAATTTATACTTTAAGAATAAATGTGCTCACAACACTTAACAAAGCGAGCAAAATTTGATAAACTGATATTATGAAAATAAGCGAAATATTGAAAAACAAGAGAACGTTGTCGTTCGAGGTGTTTCCGCCTAAAAAGGACGGCAGCGACGAGCTTGAAAAGCTTTATAAAACTATCGACACGCTTAAAACGCTCAGCCCCGATTTTATAAGCGTTACTTACGGAGCGGGCGGAGCAAACGCGCGCGGCGCCGCTGAAATTGCGGGTCATATAAAGTCGCGCGGGCTGGAACCTTTGGCGCACGTCACGGGCGGACCTTCTTCCCCCGAAGATATCGATATTTTGGCTGAGAAGTTGAAGAGCCTGAACGTTGAAAACGTGCTTGCCTTGCGCGGGGACAAGCCCGTTGAGTACGACACGGAGTATTGCAAACATTTCCCGCATGCATCCGACCTTTTAAAGTATATTTCAAAATACGGTTTCTGCGCGGGTGCGGCGTGTTATCCCGAGGGGCATGCGGAGAGCGAAACGCTTTACGCCGACCTTGTCAATCTGAAAACCAAGGGCGAAAACGGCGCGCAATTTTTTATAACGCAGATGTTTTACGATAATTCGTATTATTACCGTCTCGTGGGCGAGGCGCGCAAAATGGGCATAACCGCGCCGATAATTCCGGGAATTATGCCTTTGACCAGCGTCAAAAATATCGGCAGAATAAAGTCAATGTGCGGAAGCACCATTCCGCTGGAACTGAGGAATATGATAGAGGTTTACGCGCAAGACCCCGAAGCAATGCGCGAAGTAGGCATAAATTACGCGGTGTATCAGATTTGCGATTTGATTGCAAAGGGTGCGCCGGGCGTACATATT
>JAIDIR010000222.1 GCA_029052615.1 Clostridia bacterium
GTGTATTCCTTTCTTGCGGAAATGGATTTTAATTCGTCCGTGCCGTCCGCAAACTCGAAGTTCGCCGCATCCTCGCCCGCAAGGTAGGCTTCGACTATGTACTTTTCGCCGCCCTTCAAAACGGGCTCTTCCAAAAGGTTTCCGTTGGTGTCGTAATAACGGTAGCCGATAGAAACGTCAAGTCCGTTGTCTTCAATCATTTGCTGATAAGCCGCCAGCGCGTTAAGGCTTGCGCCCGTCTTATCCTTCAAATTCCAGCCGTCCGTCGAAAGCACGATTTTGCCAATCGTCCAGTTCAAAGTTGCGGTAAGTGCAGCGTTGTCAATGGTTATTCCGTCCGCAAACAGCACCGCCTTTGCAAACAGTTTGCTCATAGGCTCGGCACTCGTAGGCTCTACCCAAATATAATTGGTACTGTTCAGCTTGAAGGTCACGGTATAGCTGCCCGCGCTCTTGTTGGTGTAGCCGCTGAGCATGCTCATAATATCCGCGTTGTAATTGCCGTCCAGATAGTCGGAAATATTGATATATCCGCCGTTGTAAACGATATCCTTGGTAACCTGCGGAACGACGATTTTCTCGGGCGTAATTTCGAACAACTGGCGCGCACCCTTAGGCGCGTAGTCCTGCGCACCCGCCTCGGTCAAACGCACCTCGATTACGTACTTGCCCGCGTTCAGCTTGGAATAATCCACGCCCGAAAGCAAGCCGTAACCGTCGCCCGAAATATTGTCAACGCTAAGTCCGTCGTAATCGTGCAGATAAACTTCATACAACAGCGCACCCGTAAGCGGATTGGTTGCGGGCAGGTTTGCACCGTCCGCCTCCACCTTAACGCCGAACGCGCTCTCGTTCACGCTGCCGTACACCGCGCTGCCCGCGTTGGTTATGGTTGCCGTTTCCTTTGCCGCGCCCACGTAGAACGCCTGCGAAGTCAGGCCGGTACCAAGCAAATCGTAAGTCGCGCTCATACCCGCTTTCAACTGCACGGTTGCGGTAACGGTCACCTGATTGGTGGGGCTTGCCACAGCAAAAATGTTTGCAAGCTCGGTTTCGCCCGTGCCCGAACCGTTGCTGCCGTCCATTGCGCTCCAGGTGTAAACGTACTCAATAACGCCCTTGTCGTAAAGGTCCTTGTGACCGTTGATAACCATAATTTCGCCGATATGGTCAATGCCGTCTATCTTGAAATCACCGGGCACCCAGTTGGTAACGTTTATCTGCTTGTTGGTTATCTCCCAGTTATACGTTGCGCTATTAATCGTAAAGTTGTCGTTATCGGTAAGCGTGAAGTTCGCCGTTACGGGATAAGTGCCCTTGTTCTTGCCCTCCGCATACTGCGTGGTTCCGAACATAACGCTTATGCCCGCATTAGCGGGTGCTAAACTCGTGGGGTCAATGCGAACGTATATCGTCGCGCTTGCGTACTCTACCTTGTTGTCCTTGGTTGCAAAGTCCTTCCAGTTGGTCTTGTCGTAGCTGTACTGAAGCTTGAACGCCGAGGTGTCGATTTCCATTTTGTCAATGGTATATTCGAAAGTAACCGTTGCTTCGGTGTCGCTATCCTTGGTGTAAGTTTTGAACTTGCTTCCCGTATAGCTTGCGGGCATTTTGTTGGTTGCCTGCTCGCTTCCCTTGATTTTAATCTTTACGGTAACGGTCACCTTGCCCGCTGCAGTCAAGCCGGTCGAAAAAGGAGTATCCGCCGTTTCGCCGTCGTACCTGTACGTAGGCGTGCCGTCCATTTCGAAAATCGAACCGTCGAAATCGAGCTGCGGGAAATACGCAACGGGGTTGCCGTCCGCACCGATACTGAACTGCAAATTCTTGGTGCCTGCGGTGGTATCGGTTACGGGCAGTCCCTGCAACGGGTCGTTGGAGCCCATAGTGCTGTCCTTGAAAGACAGCTTCATGTCGTCAATGCTCGCCTCGCCCGCGTTAATTGTAATGCCCTTGGTGTAGGTCGCCGCCGCAGTGGTGTCTATGGTGTAGTTTTTGTTTGCCTCGACGTTGCTCTTCAGGCGCACGCCTATGGTGTAGTCGCCCGTCGTGTGCGTGCCCGTCTTATCCTTGAGGTCGGCAAACGAAATTTCATTCCAGGTAGCGCCGGGGTTAACCACTGCGGTTGCCTCGCCGTCCTTATCGTAGTAGACGAATATCTCCGCCTCTACCGCCTCGGCAACGCCGTTTTCATCCTCGATAGGTCCCTTGCCCGTCTTGTAGCTTACGGTAACTTTACCCGTCGTGTCCGTCTTGATAGTGAACGAACCGTTGTCCGCACTGGAAGCAAAGTCGAATTCAAGAGCTTTCGCCTTGATTTCATATTCAACCTCGTAAATGTTGCTTCCCGTCGCGTTGGTCTGCCACTCGTAATTGCGGATAACGTCGTTACCATTGCTATCCTTGGAAGTGATAGGTCTGTAAGCCACCTTGTACTTGCCGACTTTGGTCGCCTTTAAAATAAGTCCGTTGGTCGTGTCGGCGGTCATATCGGTAGGCGCGGAAGCCGCCGTAAAGGTCGTACCCGAAAGCGTGCCGTACTCCATAACGTCGCCGTCGTACTGCGCTACGGTGAACGACTGCTCCGCACCGGTATATTCCAGCGCCGCAAGCTTTGCGGGGGCGGTTATCTTCTTTTTGTTTATGGTATAGTCGCGCGAAGCACTTACGCCCGTATCGGCAACCAGCTTATAGTTGCCCGTAGTTGCGTTTTTATCCTCGAAAGTGACCGTATAGGTCTGCGCTTCCTTGGGATAATTGGTACCCTTTGTATTGGTAATGCGCGTGCGAACGTTGTCCACCGTTATTGCGGTATCGCCGTAGGTGTTTACTTTTTCAACGTACTTTAAGACGATATACGGATATTTGCTGTCCGCAATCGTGCCGCTTGCGCCGCCCGAGGTATCGTTATCCTTGGCAGTGTCGCCCGTTAAAAGAGCATAGTCAAGGTATACCCACGGCGCGTTTGCCGTTGCGGCATTGCCGTCTATAAACGCTTTATTGAAGTCTACCGCCCACGAATCGCCCGTCATTGAAGCGTCGTTCTTCCAGCTGTATTTCAACTCGGCTTGCTTGACGACTATGTTAAAGGTCTGCTCCTTAGTGCCGTCCGCGTCCACCGAACCGTCCGACGGGTCACGCCAGCGATACCTAGTTGTATCCGTAAATTTACAGGTTATGTTATAAGTTCCCGCGTCCCTTATCTTGAACGAAGTCTGCGGCGTTTCGGCTGTCGTTTTGCCCTGCTGGGTGTACTCCACCTTGTATTGCACCGCCGCGCCGCTTGTTGAAAGATACTGACTGCTTGCGGTGCCTACGTCTAACTTATGGAAGTCTTCTTCATACCACAAAATGGGGTCGTCCGCACTGGGATTTGCCGTCTGCACTTCTTTCTTAACCTGTGCAAGCACGTCCGAAAGCTTGGTGTAGTCCTTTGCATTATAAGTGATAGAACCACTCTGCGGAATATTTACCGTTTCATAGTCTGCTCCGTTGGTGCCTGCCGCATTTGCCGCCGCAGTAAGATTTAAGTGCAATGCGGGGCGAACAGCTAACTTTGCATTTGTAGCTACACTAACATTTTCACCTGTTTTAGTTAAATAAAGTGCATTACTGGTATTTGTCGCCGATGAAGAACGTAACCAAGTAAGAGCATTGGTGGTTGTTATAGTTGAAGGAGGATTGGTATTGTTATTTGCACGCTGGGAAGGACTGACTTGCCATAGCCCCGCACGCACGGAAGGTGTATTTCCCGTTTCAGTTAAGGAAGGAAGCCAGATATAGTCGTTTTGCCAGTCGGCATAATTTGCTTTATGGTTGCAAGCCGTTCCAGTTGCATTAACTCCTGATGAACCGCCGTACCAGGTATTTACCATCTTTGCGCCTGAAGTATTAGACGCAACCGGCGATGCTGATGATGATGTTCTGTAATACGTATAGTAATTTTCCGCATACGGAACACCGTAAGCCTCGTTAGACTGGTTCCAGATTGTACCGGGGTTACTATAAGAAATTCCAGGCGAAGTTACACCTTTCTCTCCTGGCCAACTTTCAACTTCCTGATATTTTACGTCGGTAGGCTTTACTATGTAATCGGTAAGCGACTGATTTGCCTTTGCGCTACCGGAAAGCGCACCGTTTGTCATTGTAAAAGGTGCGTAAATATTGTCAGCGCTCTGCCCGTAGCTTGTTGCCGCCGTACCGGCTGTTGTTTGATTAGTTGTCGAATAGTTATAGTAAAGAGTGCCCGCATTTAGCGTATATGAACGAATATAACTCGTTGAATATATATTGCATATATTTGCGGGTGTCGAAGTAAAAGAACTAGTATATCCCGAACCACCCGAATAGCTACTTGTAAGCGGGGTGGTTGAAAGCCAGAGGTCAACTATAACGTTACCGTTCTTATCAAGCGTAACGTAGGTTAACTCCCACTCTAAACCGCCGAAATCCACGAAGACGTCCTTATTGTCATTATCCGCATATATTTCGCCGGCAGTGCGCGCGTTTGGAACGGTAACCGTCTGGGGCGTGTTATCCGCCGTGTAGCCCGTAAGCGTTGTGTCGTAATTGCCAGAAGAATCCTTTAAAGATTCCTTGACTTTGTTGAGCGTACCCTTACCCTGATATTTGGTGCCAAGGATAGCGTCGTATAATTTAGCAAGGCTTTCGCCGTCGAATACTTTGCCGGTGGAAGAATTGTACCCCGATAAAGTCAGCTCGGGCACCATTATTTTGTTCGTATCGGCAATACTACCCGAACTTATTGCGTTTGCCGTAGTTGCAGACGAAGTAAACACCGCGCCGAAAGTGAGCGCAGTGCAAGCGCACAGCGTTGCTAATAATCCTCCTACAAAAGTTTTACGTTTAATTTTCATAAACATTACTCCCTTTTGCGGGCTAAAAAAATAAGGGCAACCGTTAAAGGTTGCCCGCAACTAAGTACCCCTTCAACAGTTGCCTAATACTTCGAATGTTTCCAACACAAAATATTAAAAGAGTATGTATAAGCTTTTTGTAAATTTAATGGGGAAACAGGTACATAGTGCCATTTATTATCCATTAAATTTTAAACAAAAAGCGCCACCGTAAACTACGGTATAGCAAATAAGCCGTACAAAAAAATACGGAAACAACGCGGAAAAGCGGTGTACACTTTTCCATATTCGAAATATTAGGCATCTATATTTTAT
>JAIDIR010000223.1 GCA_029052615.1 Clostridia bacterium
GTGTCAGGATTGATTAAAATTGTTATTATAAAAAAACCGCCGCGGCGAATTGCCGCGGCGGTTTGACTTATCACAAAATAATTACCGCAAATCTATTTCAAGCTTGTGCTTTAAGTTGCCAAGAATTTTCTTGACGAACCCGTCAACTCTTTCGGGCGTAAACGCTTCGTCGTTGGGGGTAAAGGTGACGGTAAACGCCATACTCTTTTTGCCCTCGCCAATCTGCTTGCCCGCGTAAATATCGAAAAGTTTTACGTCCGTAACGTACTTGCACGCGGAGTAAATTTCGCTTTCAATCTGTCCGCACGTAACGTCGAGATTGGCAACCAGCGCAAGGTCGCGCGTTGCCTCGGGGAATTTGGAAAGCGGGGCATATTTGAAAGGCTTTGCGCACGCCTTCAGCTTGTCGTAATCAAGCTCGGCTATGAACGCCTTTTTCTCCATTGCAAGCTCCTCGCAGATGGCGGGGTCAAGCCTGCCCACGTAGCCCAAAAGCACGCCGCCGCAGGTTACAGAGGCGCATATGCCGGGATGAAGGTAGGGGCGCTGTGCGGGCGCGTACTCGAACTTGGTATTCAGGCTGTCCGCAACGTCCTCCAGAATTCCTTTGATGTCAAGGAACGTGCCGCCGCCGAAAGTGCCTATGCACAGCACGTCTTTTTCTTCGGGCAACGATTTAATAGGCGTCTCCTTGGGGATATAAACTTTTGCGATTTCAAACAGCCTGCCGTCCGTGTTGCCGCGGCGCAGGTTGCGCACTATAACGTTGACCATAGAGGGCGCAAGCGTGGTGCGCATAACCGACAAATCTTCGCCTATGGGATTCTTGATTTTGATAAACTTTCTCTCTTCCGCGTCCTCGGGGAAGTGCAGCATATCCAGGTCTTTTTCGGAATAGAAGGAGTAGGTCGAAATTTCGTAAAGCCCCATTGCCACGAGGTTGTCTTTAAGCTTGTTTTCGCTCTTCTGTTCCTCGCTGTATCCGCCGTTGGTAATGAGCGCGGAGGGCATAAACGTGCCCGTCACGTGCTCGTATCCGTACTCGCGTATAAGCTCCTCGGCAATGTCCGCATAGCCGTCAATGTCTTCGCGGTAGGGGGGCACGTCCAGCGTGAGTTCGGTGCCGTTAACCTTAACGCCGAAGTTCAGCCGCTTTAAAATATCAACCGCCGCCGCGCACGGAATTTCTATGCCGAGCAGCTTGTTAATTTTTTCAAGGCTGACCGTCATTTGCTTTGCGCCGTCGTGCGAGTACTGCGTTTTAACGTCGGCGTGCATATCGGTCACGGTGCCGCAACCGAGCTCTTCAATGAGGTGCAAAGCCCTTGCCATAGCCTTTTCGGTGGTGTATTCGCTTATGCCCTTTTCAAACATTGCGGAGCTGTCGGAGTGCTGTCCCAGCGCACGCGAAGTCTTTCTTATACTGTCGCGCGCAAACTTTGCGCTCTCGAACAAAAGCTCGCGGGTGTCGTCGGTAATTTCCGAATTTTCGCCGCCCATAACGCCCGCAAGCGCGCACGGCTTGTTGCCGTCGCATATCACGAGGTTGTCTTTCGTAAGCTTGAAATTCTTGCCGTCAAGAGTGGTAATCTCCTCGCCGTCGTTCGCTCTGCGCACGACTATCTCTCTGCCTTCAAGCTTGGCGCAGTCGAACGCGTGCATGGGCTGACCCATTTCCAAAAGCACGAAATTGGTTATGTCAACGAGGTTGTTTATCGACCTCAGTCCGCACAGCGCAAGCCTCTTTCTCAGCCACAGGGGGGAGGGAGCGGGCTTAACGTCCTTAACGTAGTGTGCAATGTAACGGGGGCATATATCGGGGGCAAGCACGCTTACCTTAACGTTTTCGCCCTTCGCTTTGGCGGTATAGGTGCAGTCGGGCGCCTTGAAGGGCTTGCCTAAAACGGCGGCAACCTCGCGCGCCATACCTACTATACTCTGGCAGTCGGGGCGGTTTGCCGTAACGCCGATATCGAAAATATAATCGTCCAGTCCAAGCAGAGGTTTTACGTCCGCGCCGTTCTTAAACGAGGAGGGAAGAAGCAGAAGTCCGCAGTAGTCGCCGCCGTCGAACGTGTCGCCGTTGACGCCTATTTCCACGCCCGAGCACAGCATGCCTTCGGATTCAATTCCGCGCAGCTTGCCCTTCTTTATGGTCATCACGCCCTCAACGGTAACGTGGTCTTTCGCGGTCGCGTACACGGTTGCGCCGACCAAAGCAACGGGTGCCTTAATGCCCTTTGCAACGTTGTCCGCGCCGCAGCATATCTGCTTTACGCCGTGCTCTCCGCAGTCGACCTTGCACACGTGCAGGTGCGTGCCTTCAACGGGCTCGCACTCGGTCACTTCGCCGACTACCACGCCCGAAATATCCTTGCCTATATCAATAAGCTCCTCGACTTCAAATCCGCAGCCGAACAGCTTTTTCTGTAATTCCTGCGGCGTAATATCGCCGATATCAACGTAATCTTTTAACCAAGATAAAGGAAGTTTCATAATCTGTCACCTCAGCCCTTGAATTGTCTTAAAAATCTCGTGTCGCCTTCGAATAAAAGCTTCATATTGTTGATGCCGTACTTAAGCATTGCAATACGCTCTATGCCCATACCGAACGCAAAGCCCGAATATTCATCGGGGTCTATGCCGCAGCCTTCCAGAACGTGGCGGTTGACCATACCCGCGCCAAGCACCTCAATCCAGCCCGTGCCCTTGCACAGCCTGCAGCCCTTGCCGCCGCACTCGAAGCAACTAACGTCCACTTCAACCGACGGTTCGGTGAAGGGGAAGTAGGAGGGGCGCAGCCTGGTCTTTACGCCGTCGCCGAAAATTTTGCGCGCAAACTCGTCAAGCATACCTTTCAAATCGCACAGCGTTATGCCCTTGTCGACTACAAGCCCTTCCATCTGCGAGAACATGGGGGAGTGGGTCGCGTCGTCGTCGCTGCGGTATACCTTGCCGGGCGACAGAATTTTAATGGGCGGCTTCTGCTTTTCCATAACTCTTATCTGCCCCGCGCTCGTCTGAGTGCGCAGCAGCAAATCGCCCGTTATATAAAAGGTGTCCTGCATATCCCTTGCGGGGTGGTCGGCGGGGGTGTTGAGGGCGGTAAAGTTATAGTAATCGTTTTCGATTTCCGGACCCTCGAACACGGTAAAGCCCATACCCGCGAAAATGGAAATAAGCTCGCGCTTAACCAAGGTGTTGGGGTGGTACGCGCCCTTTCTCATGGTGTTGCCGGGCAGGGTCACGTCGATAGCCTCAGCGGCGTACTGCTTTTTAAGCTCCTTTTCCTTAATTGCCTTGTCCAGCTTGCCGAACTGTTCTTCCGCCCATAATTTCAGGGCGTTGAAAATCATTCCTATTTCGGGGCGCTTTTCCTTGGGCACGTCGCGCATGCCCTTCATAAGCTCGCTCACTTCGCCGCTCTTGCCCAAGAATTTCATTTTAATCTGAAACAGAGTGTCGGAGGAGTTAACGTCCTTAATCGCTTCCGCAATTCTCTTTTTCAGTTCGTTAATTTTTTCCTGCATAATACCACCTTATAAAATATAGTTTTTAGCCCTCGGTTTAGAAACGAGCAAGACAAGGCGCGGGAGGAAAACCTGAAGGAGTTTACAATGAAGTAAATGACTGAGGGTTGCCGCACCGCAACGAAGTATTGCGAAGTTTATAAACCGAGAAGTAAATAAAAACTCCCTATGCAAATGCACAGGGAGTTATAATACTAACTCGGTACCACCTGATTTCGCGGCTATTATAACCGCCTTAATTACCCGTTTACGCAGAGAGTCACGGAACGCATTACTTTGATTTATTATTTACTTCGTAATACTTCGTCGGGTTTACGCTCTCCTTGGTCACGTACGTCTTTGTACGCTCCCGTCGTCGCTTGCGCACCCTCCTTATCTTACTTGCAACTAATAAACCATACTATCTGGTTCATACGTTCAGCTCGCGAGTGAATACCGTGCTTTTGCGAATGAGCCGCCTTTCAGCCGTTTTCGGGTTGCTCTCTCTGAAATCGCTTTTTATAAGCGCGTCTGTCTCGGTCGTTGCCTTTAATAACCAGATTATACCAACTGTAAAATTCAATGTCAACCAAATGAAAGGCTTAAAATACGTTTTCCAGTTTAACCGAATACGCGTCGGGCAGGTTTTTGGTGATTTCCAGAAGCACTTCGATTTTGCCGAGCGCTAAGTCGTATTCGTCGCGGTATATAAGCGCGCAGGCCTCGCTCAGCCAGTAGTCGACGTAAGATATATCGTTGTGCGGAATAAAGATTTGCAGCTTGCTCTTTTTGTCCGCCCACAGTTCTCTCACGGAATAGGCGTCCTCGCGAGTCGCCGTCTTTTCCTCAATCTTGTCGTAAAGCGTTTCCAGCGCGGAATGGAATTTTCCCACCTGACTGTCTATATAGTATTGCGTGCCGAAGAAAATGCCGAGGCAAAGTGCAATGGCAACCACGGTGTAAATAATCGATTTTACCATTGTCCGCTCACCTGCATATTGAGTATTTTATAGGGCTTGCCCTTGGGCTGAAAATAAACTCTGCCGTTACTGTCAACCGTCATAACCAAAACGTTTTTCAGCTTGCAACCCTGTTCGGCGGTAAACTCCTTAATCTTGTCAACCGTAAGCCCCGCAATTCTCGCGTTCTTTTCGTCGGGCTTTCCGCTGTCCACCAAAAGCACGGGCAGGGTGGGCGTAAGCTGCTCTTTCGCCAGTGCGGAAAACTTGCCGTTCGCCTCGTAAAGTCCGTAATATACGTCGTCCAGATTAAAATATCCCGCGCCGCGCATACTTTCAATAAGGTCGGCAACGTCCAGATTGTTCTGCCTTAACTGATAGCTGTCAATGCCCTCTTTTGTTATGACGAGCGAAGGCTTTCCGCACACGACCGTCTTCATCGGCTTGAACCACAAGTCGAGCAGCCAGACTATCTGGTGCAGAATAAAAATCGCCACTATGGAAACGATTCCGTACAGAAGGGGGACCGAGCTGTCCGCCATGGGTATGCACGCAAGCTCGGCAATCAGCAGGGTGATGACCAGCTCGAAGGGCTGCATTTCGCCAATCTGGCTTTTGCCCATAAGCCGCATAACCAGCAAAAGCGTAAAGAAAATTATAGTAGTTCTCAAAAATACCAGAGCCATAAAATTAGTATTATCAAATTTTTTTTCATTATTCTTGCTAAGCCGCGCCGCGTTGTGCTATAA
>JAIDIR010000224.1 GCA_029052615.1 Clostridia bacterium
TATTCTATATAGTGGACGTCGTCAAGATACGCTTTCAACGCCTGTTTTCTGTCGTCAATAAGGTCGTCGGGAAGATTATCCAGGTCAAACCACTTTATTTCCGAACACTTATGAGCTTCGCATATCCTCGGCTCGCCAGCAAATTCGCTGCAAACGAAATACGGATTGCAGTAAGTTAAATCTCTCTCATCTTCACGCTTGTGCACTAAAACGAAAAATTTTATCTTATCGGGCGAAATATCAACACCCAGCTCTTCCTTAGCCTCGCGAACGGCGGCTTGACTCATATTTTCGCCGTGCTCAACGTGCCCCGAACAGGACAAATCCCACAGTCCGTCCATAAATCCAGTGTTTTGTCTGCGCTGTAACAGCACTTTTGTCTTGCCGTCCACGGTTTTCAATAACATTAAAACCGACGCGCACGGCACAGAAAAACGCTCTTTCATTAAACTTTTACGTCACCTTTAAGTCCCAGGTCGCCTGCGTTTGCCTGCAAAATGGGATCAATTTCATTCTCAATAAACTCAACCGCCTGCGCAGGTGCTCTGCCGATAAACTTCCTCGCGTCGAGAATATCGCCCAGTTTGTCGTGAACGGGCGCAAACATTTTATCCGCCTTGATAAGGTCGATAAGATTATTCTCAAGCCCGTTTACCTTTACGTTCTTGCCTGCCTCCATTGAAAGCACGCGGATTTTTTCGTGCAGCTCCTGCCTGTTTCCGCCCGCCTTAACGCACTCCATCATAATGTTTTCCGTCGCCATGAAAGGAAGCTCGGCGGCAATGTGCTTTGCAATAACCTTATCGTATACGACCAGATTTTCACTGACGTTCATATAGATATTGAGAATACCGTCAAGCGCAAGGAACGCCTGCGCGTTTACTATTCTGCGGTTAGCTGAATCGTCCAGCGTTCTTTCAAACCACTGCGTGCTTGCCGTTATCGCGCTGTTCATGGGCAGAGAAACGACGAACCTTGCAAGCGAGCCGATGCGTTCGCTACGCATGGGGTTACGCTTGTATGCCATTGCCGAAGAGCCGATTTGCGACTTTTCGAACGGCTCCTCAATTTCCTTCATATTCTGCAAAATTCTTATATCGTTGGAGAATTTGTATGCGCTCTGAGCAATCTGCGAAAGCACGCAAAGCACGTTGTAATCGAATTTTCTGGGATATGTCTGACCGGTTACACCGTAAACCTTGTCGTAACCAAGCTTATTGACGACCTTCTTTTCAAGCTCCTTGATTTTAGTTTCGTCGCCGTTGAAAAGCTCCATAAAGCTTGCCTGAGTGCCCGTCGTACCTTTAACGCCCCTCAGTTTGAAACAGTTTTCAAGGTTAACGAGGTTGTTATAGTCCATTTCGAGGTCCTGCAACCACAGCGTTGCCCTCTTGCCTACCGTGGTAAGCTGAGCGGGCTGAAGGTGCGTAAACCCGAGCGTGGGCAAATCTTTGTACTTCAAGGCAAAATACTTGAGCTTTTCCATAACGTTGACGAGCTTTTTCTTTATGATTGAAAGCGCGTCGGCAATTATGATAAGCTCCGAATTACAATCGACGAAACAGCTTGTTGCACCCAAATGAATTATGGGCATTGCCGACTTTGCCTGTGCGCCGAACGCTTTGACGTGCGCCATTACGTCGTGCCTTACCTCTCTTTCGTATTGCTCAGCAAGCTCGAAATTGATGCTCTCGGCATACTTTTTCATTTCGTCCACTTGCTCTTTGGTTATGTTGAGCCCCAGTTCCATTTCGGACTCTGCCAAAGCAATCCAAAGCTTACGCCATAATTTGAAACGCTTTTCGTCCGAAAACGCTTCGGACATTTCCCTGCTTGCATAGCGGGTAATCAAAGGGTTGACGTATACGCTGTTATCTGTCATATTTATCTCCGTTTTTCCTTAATTTTCTTTGTTTCTATTTTTATTTATCAGTACGATAATCAACAGCACGAGTAAAACGACAGCGGCAATTCCCGTAATAATCGCGCCAGTAAATATCGTAAACAAGCCGATAAGCAACGAAATCGCGTTATTGTTTGCGGTAAAATAAACTATTATGCCAACGATTGCGCACAAAACGCCTGCCGCAAGCACGCCGCATATCAATGCAAACGCCGTCTTTTTATTCATATTACCTTGCTTTTACGGGCGCGGGATATTCAACGCCGAAGGTCTCCACTCTGACCGACTTCATCGTCTGGTCCGCTCTGGGCTTGTCGTTTCTGTCCGTAGCTACGGAAGCAATCTCGTCAACGGTATCGATACCCTCCGTTACCTTACCGAATGCGGCGTACTGCCCGTCAAGGTGTGAAGAATTCGCGTGCATTATAAAGAATTGCGAACCCGCACTGTCGGGATGATAAGCGCGCGCCATGGAAATAACTCCGCGCTCATGCTTGATATCGTTCTGCTTAAAACCGTTTAAAGCAAACTCGCCCTTGATGTTGTAGCCGGGACCGCCCGTGCCTACGCCTGCGGGGTCGCCGCCCTGAATCATAAAGCCCTTGATTACGCGGTGAAATATAAGCCCGTCGTAAAAGCCGCTGTTTGCAAGCGCAATAAAATTATTTACCGTGTTGGGCGCCTTATCGGGATAAAGCTCCACCTTAATCGTCTTTCCGTTTTCCATCGTTATGGTTGCTACGGGATTGCTCATATTTTATACCTCACTTAAAAGTTATTTTTATTCTTCGGCGTACTTTTCGATTTTTACGCCTGCTTCTTTAAACAGTTGCATTGAAAATTCGTCGGGATAACCTTCCTTGTAAACGACACGCGAAATTCCGGAATTGATTATTATTTTCGCGCAGATTACGCATGGCTGGTGCGTACAATACAGAGTGCAACCTTCAACGCTGCAACCAACGCGCGCTGCCTGAATTATGGCGTTCTGTTCGGCGTGAACAGCGTAACACAGCTCGTGCCTGGTGCCGCTTTCTATGCCTTGCTCCTTGCGCATACAAACGCCCTTGTCGGCACAACTCTTTATTCCCTGAGGCGCGCCGTTGTAACCGGTCGCAATAACGCGCTTGTTTTTAACTATTATCGCGCCCACGTGCCTGTTTTGCTGAAAGCAACTCGACCAACTGCCGATTTGCACCGCCATATCCATAAAACGCTTATCCCACTTATCCATAGAACACCGCCAAGTTTGTTTACTCACGTGTTATTTTACCACAATCTTACGCAAAATGCAATTTTTTGATTTGCGCTGTTTGATTTAATTTGGTTAAGTTTATAAATTATTTGTAAAAAAATTTATTATCGGAGGAAATTTTCTCAATGAGTATCAAGCCTTTGTTCGACAAAGTCGTTGTCGAAGCGGTTAAAGCCGAAGAAAAGTCAAAGGGCGGCATTATTCTTACCGCCGCCGCACAGGAAAAGCCCGCCACCTGCCTTGTGGTTGCGGTTGGTCCCGGCGGTGTTATCGACGGAAAGGAAGTTACTATGCAGGTTAAGGTCGGCGACAAAGTTCTGCTTTCCAAATACAGCGGAACCGAAGTCAAGCTTGACGGCAAGGAATACACCATTATTCGTCAGAGCGATATTCTGGCGGTTGTAGACTAATTTAAAGGAGATATTTTCGTTATGGCTAAACAGATTAAGTACGGCGACGAAGCCAGAAAAGCGCTTGAAAACGGCGTAAACGTAATTGCAGACACCGTAAAAATTACCCTTGGTCCCAAGGGCAGAAACGTCGTTTTGGATAAGAAATACGGCGCTCCCCTCATCACCAACGACGGCGTGACCATCGCAAAGGAAATCGAGCTTGAGGATCCGTTTGAAAATATGGGCGCACAGCTCGTAAAGGAAGTTTCCACAAAGACCAACGACGTGGCGGGCGACGGCACCACCACCGCAATGGTTCTTGCACAGGCAATCATCCGCGAGGGCTTAAAAAACCTTGCCGCAGGCGCAAATCCCATCATTCTTAAAAAAGGCATTGCAACCGCCGTTGATACTGCGGTGGAAAAGATTAAATCCATCTCCAAGCCCGTTGAAAACAAGCTTGCAATTTCACAGGTTGCTTCCATTTCCGCAGGCGACGAAAAGATAGGCGAGCTCATTGCAAACGCTATGGAAATCGTCGGCAAAGACGGCGTTATCACCGTTGAAGAGGGCAAATCTATGTCCACCGAGCTGACCACCGTAGACGGTATGCAGTTCGACAGAGGATATGCTTCCGCGTACATGGTTACCAACACCGAAAAGATGGAAGCCGTGCTCGACTCCCCCTATATTCTTATCACAGATAAGAAAATTTCCGCATTGCAGGAAATTCTGCCCGTTATCGAGCCAATCGCTCAGCAGGGCGCAAGACTTCTTATCATTGCCGAGGACGTCGAAGGCGACGCGCTTGCGGCGTTAATCGTAAACAAACTCAAAGGCGTTCTCAACTGCGTTGCGGTCAAGGCTCCCGGCTTCGGCGACAGAAGAAAGGCAATGCTTGAAGATATCGCAATTCTGACGGGCGGCACCGTAATTTCTTCCGATTTGGGCTATGAGTTCAAGGACGTAACGCCCGATATGCTGGGTAGAGCGGCACAGGTTAAGGTTGACAAGGACAACACCACCATTATCGACGGTCACGGCGACGCAAAGGCTATCAAGGCGCGCGTTGCTTCCATCAAGGCGCAGATTGCCGAAACGACTTCCGACTACGACAAGGAAAAATTGCAGGAAAGACTTGCGAAGCTTGCCGGCGGCGTTGCGGTTATAAACGTCGGCGCGGCTACCGAAGTTGAAATGAAGGAAAAGAAACTGCGCATCGAGGACGCGCTTGCGGCTACCCGCGCGGCGGTTGAAGAAGGTATAGTTCCCGGCGGCGGCGTTGCCCTCCTTTCGGCAACTTCCGAGCTTACTAAGCTCGTTGAAACCCTTTCCGGCGACGAAAAGACGGGCGCAAGCATCGTTTTGAAGGCAATTGAAGAGCCTATCCGCCAGATTGCTGTCAACGCTGGCGTTGACGGTTCGGTTATCGTAAATACCATTAAGACCGCGAACAAAGCAAATTACGGCTACGACGCACTTAAAAACGAGTACACCGATATGGTTAAGAGCGGTATTATCGACCCCACCAAGGTTTCGCGCTCCGTTCTTCAGAATGCGGCTTCGGTTGCGGCAACGTTGCTTACTACCGAAAGTATCGTTACCGATATTCCTACTCCTCCCGCACCAGCAGCTCCTATGGGCGGCGGCGACATGGGTGTCATGTAC
>JAIDIR010000225.1 GCA_029052615.1 Clostridia bacterium
TGCCCGTAACGTAGTCGAGCGCGCCCGTAGGCTCGTCGCAGAGCAATAGTTTGGGGTTTTTAGCCATTGCGCGCGCAATGGAAACGCGTTGCTGCTCGCCGCCGGACAGCTGTGCGGGAAAGTTGTTAAGCCTCTCGCCCAGTCCCACTTCGGTTAGTACTGTTTTGGGGTCGAGGGCGTTTTTGCAGATCTCCACCGCTATTTCAACGTTTTCCAGCGCGGTCAAATTGGGCATAAGGTTATAGAACTGAAAGACGAAACCGACGTCGTTGCGGCGGTAGTCGGTAAGTCCGCGCTTACTAAGCTTGGTTACGTCCTTGCCGTCCAGCACGATTTCGCCGGAGGTCGCGCCGTCCATTCCGCCCAAAAGGTTTAAAAGCGTGGTCTTGCCCGCGCCGGAAGAACCGAGCACGACGGTAAATTCACCGTCCTCCAAATCGAACGATACGTCCTTTAAAGCCTCCACCTCGATTTCACCCGTGCGGTAGCGCTTGCTTACGTTTTTAAGCGACAAATAACTCATAATTTTATTTTATCACACCCGATAGGCAAACGCAAGGCGCATATGCGCACGTGTAAAAATATTCATTATAATTTCATTATTCGTGAAAGACTTTGTATAAAAGCGAACAGGCGGCGGACGACCTTCCGTCGTCGGAGTCCGCAAGAAATTTAAGCGAATATTTTATGAGCATAACGTTGTCCCGCGTCAGAATATGCCGTTCGAAACTGAAGCACGCGTTCAGCTCCACCCCGCCGCCCTTTCCCGTGTAGGTGAAGATGGGAAAATGATATTGCAGGTCGGCTATGTCGCGCTTGACGGTATGTATGCACACTCCCAGCTCGCTTGAAATATTGCTTATCGTAATTCTTCCTCCGCGCAAAAGCAGATTCAATAATTCGATTTGTCTGTCGTATTTTTTACTCACAATTTAATACCAAAACTTTGGGGCGCCGAATATAGCGGAATCAATAATTTCTTGCCGGCGGAGCGGAGGGTATAGCATCGAGATTGATACCAATAAGCTCCTCCCGACTTTCGAATAACCGCGTCTGTACCTGCCATTGACCGGTGCTGTTGCTGACGTTTGTAATATCTCCGAACAGTAAGATTCCGCGTCGTTCGCAGCTCAAACCTATTTCCATATGTCCGAAAGCGTTTGTTTGATATAAATTGTCATTAGCTTTTTCAATCTTTATCAGTACGTTATTTATATTTTTATGGCGAAGAAGCTCGGAGTAGTTCCCACCGCACAATTCACGTAATTTACCCGAAAATTTATTTTCCGCATCACCGTAAAAATGACTGCAAAACCCGCCGGCGACCAAATAATTTCTATAAAGGAAACTTTCAATCAAATCTATTCCAAATTTCAGGCAGTCTTCGTCCAGATGAGCCAAAACGTGATACGTACCAGCAATAACGTGCGCAAACGTACACGAATGTACCGCTCTCGTAGTTACCTGTGTAAATTCCATTCCTTCTTTTACTCCGTAATTGCCGGCATTTCTTTGAGGCGTGTACAACCCCATAAGTCGTAAACGCGTCCCTGTTGCTTCGAAAATGCCGACGGTATTCCAGCCAAGTTGCATACAACCGTTGTCTAAATTCCGGTTACAAGCAAACGTATTCGCGCAAAACAACTTAAATATATCGTGTCCTGCCAAATAGCTTCTCAGCGTTGTGTTTCCGTTTTCGTATTTTGCAATGCCGCCAAATCCTTTAAGTCTTATCATTATATTTCTCCTTAACAATTTTTAACGCCCGCCTGCGGAAGGACGGAATCGAATACCGCCCGAAGATTGAATACCCCCACTATGCCGACGAGCTGGGCATAATACGGCTTTAAAGCCTCCGTTGAGCGCGCTATGGAAATCATCGTATCAACGGCGTTTACCCCTTGCGGGATATCGCCGTTGAACGTGATTATTTGCGCTGCAAGCTGACGGCAGGCGTCCGCACACTCGGTGAAAGTTTTATCGTATTTTTCAAGATAGCTTTTGACTTTCTGCTGAACGCGCTCCACACACCCCGCGGCGAATATATCGCGTTGCCTGCGCGGGCTGTGCGCAGTTTGTCCCTTTCCGTCAAAAGAAACCAGTTTTTGCAGTTCCACCGCCACGTCTGAAGAGATAGGTAATCTCTGTGCGTCGGCAATCTCCTGCAACGAATTAAGATAATTTTCCGCCGAGCGTGCGTACGTTCCCACCGCGTTTTTAAGCTGCGGCGTAAGTTTGGACATTTCGCCGAGCTTTGAATTTAACTGCAAGTACACCGCAAAATTGAGCATTTACGACAGCGAGAGATAGCGCTTTTCGCGTCCGTTCTCCCCCTCCTCGACTATGAGCGACAAATCCTGCTCCTTGACCTTGAGTTTGATGTGCATTAAGCAATCCTTGGTCGCGTATTCGTTCATCTGAACGGTGTTTACGTCCACCTGAACCGCAGCGTTGGAGCGCATAATCTTTTTGAACTCGAAGAACATAAGATTGCCGACGTACTTTGCCGCGGAAATTACGGCGTCGTTATCCCCGAAGGGACACGTTTCCTTTTTATAAGTCGAAACGTCGCGCCGTATCTCCCTTTCCAGACAACGTATAAATTCGTCCGATAAATCGAGAATTTTTACGAGGTCGTAGTTGTACGTGTCCAGATAGCTTTTGATATCGGCAATCATCTTTTCGGTGATTTCCTTTGCCGACAGAGCAAACTCTTCCAGCTGCGCGTCCGTAAAAGACGCGGTATACGCCGACGTTGAGCTTTTTTTCTTTTCCTCGCCGCCGTTGGTTTCAACGCGCATTTGCTCGCGCGAACGGCTCTCTTCCGCCTCCTTCGCTCTTTCCGCCTCCCTGCTCTTTACGTAGGAATATTTGTAGTTACGGACGAGCAAAACGGGAAGCTTGGTTCTTATAACGTTGAAAAGCTGTTCCTTCTGCCCCTCGAATTCGTCCGAATTTTTGGTAATGCCTACTATCATGACGGGAACGTCAACCTCGGCACTCTCGATTATGTAGTGGGGAATGGGCATATTTTTGACGAACGGATCGGCGTGATACAGTTCGCTGGTGCTTGCCGCATACGCGTCCGCATTGGTGCGCGCGGTCGCGACGTCCGAAATTATCTGACCTATAAAAGTGGAAAGTTCAACCATAATTTACCGCCTTTGATTTTCAGTTATACCGCTACGGGAGCAGGTCCGTACTGGGGCACGGGCTTTGCAATCTGCGGCACGATGGACTCTTCGAGAATGTCGAGAATTCTGGACATACCTACGGGTACGTCGTCCTGTACGGCGTGAATTTTGATATTGAGGGAATACTCCTTCTTTACCTCTTCGGAAGAAGACGACTTCTTCTGGTGCGCAACCGACGCGTTGATGTTGACGTTTGCCTTGAAGAACAAGAACTTTGCCGAAGCGCTTGCGTCAATTTTGCTGTTTACGTTGGTTTCGCTGGACTCTTCGGAATTGTAAATCGAATTGATTTTTACGTTCAGCTCGATGTCCGTCGACGCCACGCGGATGAAAGGTATGGGCACGATGGTCAACAGGGGCACCTGCAGGGTCATATCCTGATAAACTGCGGGCTTTGCCTCGGTCGCCTGCGTCTTGTGAATGGTTATCTGTGCTTCTGCTCCTTCTTCGCCCTTTGCGGTCAAAGTTACCGTCTTATCGCCGGTAACGCTTTCGCCGCCGCTTACGACGTTTACAGCGCCTATGGTGCCGTTCGAATCCACGACGAAGTTCAGGATAAGACCCGACGCGCCTTCAACCGAATAGCCGCCGGCGTTGAGCTCGCTTTCCTTGTAGCCCTTGCCGCCGTTTTCGATCGTGCAATAGCATTCCTCGGCTCTGCCCGGCTGATAGGGCTGCACTTCCTTGGGATACTTGAAATCGACGTATACCGGTCTTACGGCGTTGCCGTTCTTATCGTTCTGAAAGCCGACGCTCTTTATAAAATTTACCGTCGTCAGAGACGAATTGTTTTGCGCGCTTACAACTGCGTTGAGCGCGCCGCCTAAAATTTTGTCAAACGCTATGCTTGACATTTCCTGTGCGGGATTAAACATTTGATTTTCCTCCAATTTTTTTACTGCTTTCCGGATAGCTTCTTAAATTTATCCCGCAAAAGTGCCATACGCTTGAGACAATAAAAAAACTCCCGACGAAAATTTTCGTCGGGAGTTACTCCTTATTCCGCTATTAAGTTTTAATCTACGTCTATTACGTTATCGTCTATATCGTCGTCCACCGGATAGTAAGTTTTCTTTTTTAACTTCCTTAATCCCACTGAAATTGCTATGACTATAAAAATGATAACCAGCGCAAACACGCCCGCGCCCACGGAAACGAGAATTATGCCCGCAAGGTGCAAGCTTCCGCCTGCGATTAAAAAGCCGATGCCCGTGCCCAGACACCCTAAAATTACGCAGCATACGATAATCAGCAAGACGTTGCAGAGCACGTTGTGCCGCTTTCTGCGTTTGTCCTCCAGCTGCGGGTTCCCGCCCATTTTACTAAAGGCTATATATAATATCTGTAATAAAACCTCAATAATATCTTCCATAATTTTATGACTTAATCAAATATTTAATTCGAAGTCGACCGCGACGCTTTGAGTATTATAGAGCGCGCCCGTAACTTCCAGTCCCTCCGTCTTGCGTATCAGCCGTTGAATTTTAACAACGCTCTGCTTTACGTTGAGGATAGTTGCTTTGACCGCGTCCTCCTCCACGCCGATTGCCTGCCTTATTTCATCGGTGATAAACCTTACAAAACCGCCGTTTTGCTTTGCGGCTGCGCCTACCGCGCCGCACAGCGTATGCCCGAGCACAACGACTAATTTGCAACCGAGGTGCTCCACCGCGTATTCAATGCTGCCGAGCTGGTGGTTATCTATGACGTTGCCCGCCACGCGGATAACGAACAAATCGCCTATCCCCGCCGAAAAGATACATTCGGGAATGACCCTCGAATCCGAACAGCCGACTATTACGGCGTAGGGCTTTTGCCCGTTCGTGCACGTGTAAAGCCGTTTTTCGGGCGAAATATCGCCCACGCCCTTTACCGAATTTACGTAAATTTTGTTTCCTTGCTTTAACCGCTCCAACGCGTTTAAAGCCGATACGTATTGCTGTTGCATAATGTACTTAAATTTTATCATTATTTCGGTACGTTTGTCAATATGCAAAAAGCCTGCGCGGCTTATCGCCG
>JAIDIR010000226.1 GCA_029052615.1 Clostridia bacterium
TTTATATGTAGCTTCTTCCAATTCCCTTACCTGTACATACAGCAATCCATCTTGTTTTGTACATCCATATTCTCCAGACACGTAAAGCGGAATATCGGCAAAAACAATATTTACCTTTTTTAAAATTTTTTTGTGTAAGATTTTCCAAAGCCGCCCAAAAAATTTTTATTATATAATAGTGAAACGCTAACCATTTTAAAAAAATGTTGCTATAATGATATGGATTTAACAGAAATCCGGTGAAAATATGCATCTTTTTTACGTAGATAACGCAATAGGCTTCGTTGCCGTTTTGGCGGTAATTTTGTTTTTTACCAAAACCATTGGGCTTACGTTCCGTCATTTCGGACTGCCCGAGGTTCTGGGCTTTATAATTGCGGGCATTTTGATAGGTCCCGCGATATTCGGCGACTTCTGCGGCTTTACGATAATCGGTTTCGAGGGGCACGATTATTATTCCCTGCTTGAAATTTCGGCGGGCAGCAAGGGGCTGGATATCTTTTCGAAGATAGGCGTGCTGTTTTTGATGTTCTGCGCGGGGCTGGAAACCAATATCAAGGAGCTGAAGAACACCGGTCTTGCAAGCTTTTTGGTGGCGCTGGCGGGCGTGTGCGTGCCGCTGTTGCTGGGCTTGCTTATTTCCTTACCGTTCGGCAACCTCGGATTAGGCGTACACAATCTGTACAGATGTCTGTTTATCGGCACCATTTTAACGGCGACCTCGGTTGCCATAACCGTTTCGGTTTTAAAGGAGCTGGGCAGAATAAACACCAAGCTGGGCACCACCATAGTTTCGGCGGCGATAATCGACGACGTTATAGGCATAGTGCTGTTGTCCGTCGTTACGGGCTTTGCAAAGGGTAACGGTGCGCCTGCGGCAAACAAGTTCGAAGCGTTCAAGGCAACGCCCTACGGCACGGTTATTATGATAGTCGCCTTCTTCGTCGTGGCAATCGCTCTGGGCTACGTTGCAATCAAAGTATTCAAGTGGATGGATAAGCGTTGGGCTTCCACGCACAGAATTTCAATGTATTCGCTCGTGCTCTGTTTCGGCTACAGCTTTCTGGCGGAAAAGGTGTTCGGCGTTGCCGACATAACGGGCGCGTTTCTGGCGGGCGCGGTTTTATCCACGGTGCGCCGCGCAAGCAGGTTTATCGACCAGCAGGTCGACGTCGATACGTACACGATTTTTGCGCCCGTATTCTTTGCCAACATCGGCATTTCGTCCATCTCGTTTGCCAACGTCAAGCCCGAAATACTGCTGTTTGCGTTCGTTGCCGTCATTGCGGTTCTTGCCGGCAAGATTATATGGTGCGGCGCACCGG
>JAIDIR010000227.1 GCA_029052615.1 Clostridia bacterium
AACTATTGGGAAATATTAGAACAATCTATGGAGATAAATGAAGAACTGGCAAAATGTTTTGATAGCAAGCAGGCAGCTTTGTTTGAAGACCTGCGTGAATTAGATGCAGAACTTGAAGAAGAATACAGTTTCTCAATGTTCAAGGAAGGTTTCAAATTAGGTTATATTTTGGCTCTTAAAAATTAAAAACAGCCTCGTTTATTTTACGAGGCTGTTTTTAATTTTTCTTGCCTTTTGATTTGCGGATTTCTTTGACGGTTTTTTCAAAACCGATGTCGGTGGGCGTATAATAAACGCGGTCCTTTAAGGCGTTGGGCAGGTACTGCTGCTCGACGTAACCGCCGTAATCGTGCGGGTATTTGTACAAACGCGACTGCGCCTTGTCCTCCTTGCCGCCGTAAGAATTGTCCTTTAAATACGCGGGCACTCCGTCGTCGTCGCGCACCTCTCTCGCGTCCCTTTTAGCGGCGTTCATTGCGGTGACAACCGTGTTCGATTTGGGCGCTTCGCACACGTATATTATGGCGTTTGACAGCGGAATAAGCCCCTCGGGATAGCCGATTTTTTCAAACGCGTACAGCGCCGAGGTTGCAATTTGCAGCGCGCGCGGGTCCGCCATTCCCACGTCCTCAGAAGAGTGAACGACGAGCCGCCTGCAAATCATAAGCGGGTCGCAACCGCCCTCTATAAGCCGCATTGCGTAGTACAGCGCGGCGTTGGCGTCGCTCCCCCTCAACGACTTGCAGAACGCCGAAAGATAGTCGTAATATTCGTCCTTGCCGTAGGATAAGGCCTTGCGCTGAATGGACTGTTCGGCGTCGGATATGGTCACGTGAATTACGCCGTCAGCGCCCACGGGGGTAGTCAGAACGGCAAGCTCCAGCGCGTTGTACGCCGCGCGCAAATCGCCGCCCGCCATATGCGCGATATGCGCAACCGCCTCCTTATCCACCTGCGTCTGATAGCCGCCCAAGCCGTGCCTTTTGTCTGCAAGAGCTTTATTGAGAGCGTCCGAAATTTCGCCGTCGGTAAGCCTTTTAAATTCGAAAACGCGGCACCTGGAAACTATTGCGGGCGTCATTGAAGCGTATGGATTTTCAGTGGTCGAGCCGATAAAAATAACCGTACCCTTTTCGATTGCGGGCAGCAGACTGTCCGACTGCGTTTTGCTGAAACGGTGGCACTCGTCAAGCATTAAGTACGTGCGCTTGCCGTACATTTTCAAATTGTCTTCCGCCTGCTTTACCGCCGCCTTTACGTCGGCAACGCCCGCCTGAACGGCGTTCAGCTTTATAAACTCGCCGTGCGTGGTGGAAGCGACTATGTTGGCAAGCGTGGTTTTTCCAGTACCCGGGGGACCGTAAAAAATGCAGCTCCCCAGCCTGTCAAGCGAGATTGCGCGGCGAAGAAGCGAGCCTTCCGCAACGATGTGCTTCTGCCCGATAAAGTCGTTTAAGTTGTTTGCGCGCATACGCTCGGCAAGCGGCTTTGCGCTCTCCTCGTTGCCGTTGAAATCGAATAAATCCATATTATTCCTTTGTATTCGCAAATTGGGTCTGCCTGCCAAAAAGCGCGGTTTTTGGCGGCAACGTTAATTATCCTATCAGTTCTTTAATTTCCTGCATTTTGGCTTTGGTTGCGGCATATCCCTCTTCGTACGCCCTGTCAAAGTTCTTAATTTCGTACTGCACCATGCCCTTCATTTTTGGCACTACCCAAACCTCGTCCTTGCAGCCCGTAATGGTCTTTTGCATTTCGTTGCGGTTGTGGTCCATCATATCGAACACACGCACGACCATTGCAACTATATTTTTGACGTTGGTCACAGGCTCCTTGGCGTTGTCCAAAACGTCCACGGCTATAACGACGTCCGCGCCCATTTCCTTTACCTGCTCGGTGGGCACGCGGCACAATACGCCGCCGTCAACCAAAAGCTTGCCGTTCAGCTTTACGGGCGGAAATACTCCGGGAATTGAGCTTGAAGCTTTTACCGCCTGCGTAACGCTGCCCTCCGAAAGGGTGACCAGCCTACCCGAATACAAGTCGCTTGCAATACAGCGGAAGGGAATTTTAAGTTGGTCGAAGGTTACGTCGCCAAGCGTGTTGGCAAGAAGATTGAACATCTTGTTGCCGCGCAGAAGCGCAAGGCGAGTAAGGGGCACCGCGGTCAGGTCGATAAGCTGCAACGCCTTTATTTTGGAAACCGCGTCGAACATCTCGTCCACGCTCAGCCCGTTGGCATAAGCCGCGCCCACGACCGAGCCCATGGAACAACCTACTATATAGTCGGGGCGTATGCCCTCCTCTTCCAGTGCTTTTATAACTCCTATATGCGCCACTCCGCGCGAACCGCCGCTGCCGAGGGCAAGTCCTATTTTTTTACTCATAATTCAACCCTGCCTATAATAATTATTACCGTATGAGGTTAAAAAAAATCGCAGTATGTGCCGTGCTGATTTTTTTCGGCGCGGTTTTGATTGCCTTTCCCGACAGATACCTTTCGGTCTGCTTTGACGGAATTTGCCTGTGGGCGGAGTGCGTTTTGCCGTCGCTCTTTCCGTTTATGGTCATAACCCTTTTGCTTATCTAGATGGGCGCGGCGCAAAAAGCCGCAAAGCCCTTTGCCAAGCTTTCCAAAAAACTGAAACTGCCCCCTGCCGCCTT
>JAIDIR010000228.1 GCA_029052615.1 Clostridia bacterium
AGTTCTTCCCCGAAAACCGCGTGGAGTATTTCGTTTCGTATTACGATTATTATCAGCCCGAAAGCTATATCCCCTCCACCGATACCTAAATCGAACAGTATATGAGCTTAAACGACGAGATTGACAAACTGCGCAACTCCGCGACCAGCTCTCTCGGCGAGAGGGAGGACGTCATAGTCGTCGCATCTGTTTCGTGCATTTACGGTCTGGGCGCGCCCGAGGAGTATTTCCGTCTGTCTATATCTCTGCGCCCGGGCGACGAGCTTTCGCGCGACGCGCTCATTCGCCGTTTGGTCGAAATACAGTACCAGCGCAACGACACGGACTTTCACCGTTCGTGTTTCAGGGTGCGCGGCGACACGGTGGAAATCTTTCCCGCAAGCAATTCGGAAGTGGCAATTCGCGTCGAATTTTTCGGCGACGAGATTGACAGAATTTGCGAAGAGGACGCGCTTACGGGCAATATACTTTCGCAGCTTTCCCACGTGCTCATCTTCCCCGCAAGCCAGTACGCCGTCGGCAACGACAAGATGCAGTGCGCGCTGTCTATGATAGAGGTCGATATGCAAAACGAGGTAAAGGCGTTCCGCGACGAGGGCAAACTTTTAGAAGCCCAACGCCTCGAACAGCGCACTCAATACGACCTTGAAATGATGCGCGAAATAGGCTATTGCAGCGGCGTGGAAAATTACTCGCGCTACTTCGACGGGCGCGCCCCGGGCGAACCGTCGTTCACGCTTTTGGACTATTTCCCCGCGGGCAAATTTTTGGTGTTCATAGACGAAAGCCATATGACTATACCGCAGATACGCGCAATGTACCACGGTGACCGCTCGCGCAAGGACAATCTGGTCGGGTACGGTTTCCGCCTCAAATCGGCGTACGACAACCGCCCGCTGACCTTCGAGGAATTCGACGCGCGCGTGCCCCAGCTCATCTGCGTTTCGGCAACGCCCGCGCCATACGAAATGGAGCAGGCGGGGCAGGTGGTCGAACAGCTCATACGCCCCACGGGACTATTGGACCCCGAGGTCACAATACGCCCCACCAAAGGGCAGATTGACGATTTGCTGGGCGAAATAAATACCGTCGTTTCGGGCGGCGGCAAGGTGCTGGTCACTACTATGACCAAGCGCATGGCGGAAAACCTTACCGACTATTTAAAGGAGCACGGCAAGCGGGTGCGCTACATGCACTCGGACATAGACGCGTTGGAGCGCATCGACATAATCAACGGACTGCGCGGCGACGAATTCGACGTGCTGTGCGGCATCAACCTTTTAAGGGAGGGACTTGATTTACCCGAGGTCAAGCTGGTCGCAATTCTCGACGCGGACAAGGAAGGCTTCCTGCGCAGTGAAACTTCGCTCGTGCAGACCATAGGCAGAGCGGCGCGAAATTCAGAAGGGCGCGTTATAATGTACGCCGACGAAGTAA
>JAIDIR010000229.1 GCA_029052615.1 Clostridia bacterium
GTCTTCTATAATCGGCGAAGTGCTTAAAAGAAGCGGAATTGATTTTAATAGGAAAGTAAATTCCGTTTCGCGGAATGAAAGGGCGGCGCTGTTGACAACTATCAAGAAATTTGATATGCTTGTTTCATCGCTACGCACGTTTGACGAAGCGATAATTACGAGCGGCGGCGTGGACGTCAAGCAGATAAATCCCAAGACTATGGAAAGTAAGATAGTTAAAGGTCTGTATTTTTGCGGTGAAGTTCTGGACGTTGACGCTTTAACAGGCGGTTTTAACCTGCAAATTGCCTTTGCAACGGGCTACGCCGCGGGAAATTCAATTAAATTGGAGGAAGTATGAAAGCAATAAGAGGCGCAACAACCGTTTTGCGTGACACCCCCGAACAAATAAAAGACGCCGTTAAGGAACTTCTGAACGGCATCGTTAAGGCAAATAAAATCGATCACGGACAGATTATCTGTATCATGTTTTCGAATACCGCCGATTTGAAATCTTTTTATCCTGCAAAGGCGGCAAGAGAGGCAGGCTTTGCAACCTGCGCGCTCTTTTCCTCGCTCGAACCCGAAATCGAAGGCGCGCTTGAAAGATGCATACGCGTAATGCTTTTGGTCGACGGCGATTTTATTCCCGAGCACGTATATCTTAACGACGCCAAAAATCTCAGAAAGGATTTAACTTCGGTATTAAACGTTGCGGTTGACGGCCCTGCGGGCAGCGGTAAGAGCACGGTTTGCAAGAAGGTTGCCGAGAAGCTTGGTATACTCTATCTCGATACGGGCGCTATGTACAGGGCGCTGGCGTTAAAATGCGTCAGAGTGAACGGCGATTATGCCGATAAAGACGCCGTAAAGCACATTACGAATAAACTCAACCTTAAGGTTGAATATAAGAATGGTAAGCAAATTACTTTACTTGACGGAGAGGACGTTTCCGAGCTTATCCGCACTCCGCAGGTGTCACTTCTTGCTTCCTACGTATCTGCTTACAGCTTCGTGCGCACGAAAATGGTGGCGTTGCAGCGTGAAATTGCGCAAAAAACTTCCTGCATTTTAGACGGCAGAGATATAGGAACCAACGTTTTACTCAAATGCAAATTTAAGTTCTATCTGACCGCTTCACCCGAGGTCAGGGCAAAGAGAAGATACGACGAGGATAAACTCAAAGGTTCAAAACAGACCTTGGAAGAAGTTTTAAAGGAAATTAACGAGCGCGATTTTCAGGATAAAAACAGGGCTGTAGCACCTCTTAAGCAAGCTTCCGATGCCGTTGTAATTGATACTTCCGAAATGTCAATTGAATCCGTAGTTGATGAAATAATCAGCAAAATTCACCAAAAGATTTGATTTATTGTTAATTTTTATGAAACAGAGAGACAAGAAAGCCAAGAAGCTTGATAAGCTTTTTAAACACCTGCGCTTTTTGGTAAAGGCAATTCACGGACTTTTTCCATATAAGATGCACGGCAATCTTACGAAGCATAACGAAGGTTCGCTTATTTTGATTGGCAACCATTACAGTATGCTGGACGTATTTTTTCCCGTTCTTATTACCGACCGCCCCGTTCGTTTCATTGCAAAGGCGGAGCTCTGGAAGGGCGGCTTAATGAAAAAATTCGTGCAGACTTGCGGGTGTATCCCGGCAAAACGTGACGGTACCGACGTTCAGACCGTCAAAGACGCTATGCGCATATTAAAGGACGGCGGAGTTATAAATATCTTCCCCGAAGGAATGCGCAACAAATCTTATTCGGAATTTTTGCCCTTTCACGGCGGCGCGGCGGCACTCTCGATTAAAACGCAAACACCGATAGTTCCATTCGTAAGCATCACGAAAATCAAACCTTTCAAAAAGACACACGTCGTTTACGGTGATCCGATAGAGTTCAGACAGTATTACGGCAAAAAAATAACCAAAGAGCAACTCGAAGAATGCGACGAAATTTTGAGAGAAGCTATGTGGAATATGCGCCTGGCCTTTATGGAAAGAAATAAAATAAAAATCAAGAGCGACAGAATGTAATGCAGGTTTTCGTGGCTAAAAGCAGCGGTTTTTGCCGCGGCGTAAAAAACGCGGTCGATACCGCAATGAATATCGACCCGCATAATACTTATATTCTCGGCGAAATAATTCATAACGCACAGGTAACGGCGGAAATAAACGCAAGAGGAATTGCCGTCGTGGAAAGCCTTGACCAGATACCCGACGGCGCCACGGTCATTTTCCGTTCGCACGGCGTGCCGCAAAGTTATTACGAGGAATGCGAAAAGCGCAATATAAAATATATTGATTGCACCTGTAAATTCGTCAATAACACTCAAAAAATTGTCAACGATGAGTACGCAAAGGGCAGGCAGATTATTATATGCGGCGAACCTACGCATCCCGAAGTTATTGGGCTGCAGGGGTGGTGCAATAATTCCGCGGTGGTAATAAACAGCGAGGAAGCCGACATTACTCATATTTGCGCTAAAAACGTAAGCGTAGTTGCCCAGACTACGTTTTCGGTAGAAAAATTTGAAAAAATAATAAAAAATATTAAAAAACTCTGTGAAAAATCAGTTGCCGTTTTTAAAACAATTTGTTATACTACTGTTAGTCGGCAAATAGAAGCTAAACGGCTTTCCGCAACTTGCGATGCAATGATAGTTATCGGCGGATTGAACAGCAGCAACACAAAT
>JAIDIR010000023.1 GCA_029052615.1 Clostridia bacterium
AAATTTTTGCCGCCTCTTCCGCTTCGCTTTCAGGCGCGTCCAACACCAATTCGTCGTGCACTTGCAATATCAGTTTGGTTTTCATTCCTTTTTCTTTAAGCGCTCTATGAATATTTACCATTGCAATCTTGATTATATCTGCGCTCGAACCCTGCAAAGGCATGTTCATAGCGGCTCTTTCACCGAATTGCCGCAAGCTATAGTTGTTTGAATTTATCTCCTTAATATAGCGCTTTCTGCCCGTCAAAGTTGCAACGTAGCCGTTCTTCTTGGCAAACTCCACGTTTGAATCCATATACTTTTTGACTTCGCTGTAACGCTCGAAATATTTAGCGATGTACTCTTTTGCCGTTTTTATATCCGTTCCGATATTTTTCGACAGTCCGAACTCGCTAATGCCGTATATAATGCCAAAGTTGACCGCCTTTGCCTCCCTGCGCATTTTGGGCGTAATTTCGGATATAGGCACGCCGAACACCTGAGAAGCGGTTACCGCGTGCACGTCCTCGTCCGCTGCGTATGCGGCAATAAGCTCCTTGCATCCCGAGAAGTGAGCCATAAGGCGTAATTCAATCTGCGAATAGTCCGCGTCAATAAATACGTTGCCGTCGCGTGGAATAAAGACTTTTCTGATTTCCTTACCCTCATCGTCGCGTATAGGTATATTTTGCAGGTTGGGATTAGTGCTTGAAAGTCTGCCCGTGGTCGTAATCGTATTGTTGTAAGTCGTATGAATAAGGCGCGTATCCCTGTCCAAAAGCGTTTTAAGCCCCTCGGCGTATGTTGAATACAGCTTCTGATACTGCCTGTAACTCAAAATCAGCCTGACAACCTCGCTTTCGTCAGCCAAGGTTTCTAAAATTTCCGCGCTTGTGGAGTAATTCCCCATCTTATTCTCCTTTCCGGACTTTAACCCAAGCTTTTCAAACAAGATTTTCCCAAGCTGGGTAGGCGAATTTAGATTGAAAGTACATCCGCACAGCTCGTAAATTTTATCGCACAGGGTCAAAATTTTCGCCGAATAAGTCTTCCCAAGCGCTTCAAGCTGAGCCAAGTCTATCTTGACGCCAGTATTTTCCATATCAAAAAGCACGTCAATAAGCGGCTTTTCTATATTATTGTACAGGTCAGTAATCCCGTCGCGCTTAATTGTTTCAATATACTCGTTATAAATCAAGCTGAATGCGTAAGCCGAATATTTGTAGTCGTAACACTTCAAATCGCACAATTCCTGCACGTTTTTGCTTTCGTCAAAGTAGTCGCAAAGATATTTCATTACGGAAATATCGTCCGCCTCGCATTCAGGCTTAAAGCCGTATTCACTGCATGCA
>JAIDIR010000230.1 GCA_029052615.1 Clostridia bacterium
CCAACAGCGAGGCGACAGAGGAAATGGAGTCGGAAGCACGAGATGATTTCCTCCTTATCGAGAGCGGCGACAAAGAGGCAAACGAGATTTTCGAATGGTTCAAGTCGCTCACGCTTGCCTACGTAAATAAAATTTACGAGCGTTTAGGCGTTAAGTTCGACAGCTACAACGGCGAGCGCTTCTATTCGGATAAAATGCAGCCCGTCATTGACGAGCTGAAAGAAAAGGGACTTTTAAAGGTCAGCGAGGGGGCAAGCATAGTCGATCTGGAGCCCTACGGTATGCCGCCCTGTCTGATTTTACGTTCGGACGGCGCGTCGCTTTACGCCACCCGCGACCTTGCGGCGGCGTATTACCGCAAAAATACGTACGATTTTTATAAGTGCCTGTACGTGGTTGCTTATCAGCAGAATTTACACTTTAAGCAGATTTTCAAAGTGCTTGAGCTACTCGGCAAGGACTGGGCAAAGGATATGGTACACGTCGCCTACGGCATGGTTTCGCTTGAGGACGGCGCAATGTCCACGCGCAAGGGCAAGGTCGTATGGCTGGAGGACGTAATAAACAAGTGCGTCGAAAAGGCTTACAAGGTTATCGAGGACAAAAATCCCGACCTTGAAAACAAGAAAGACATTGCCGAAAAGGTGGGCGTCGGCTCGGTTATATTTGGTGCGTTGTATAACAACAAAATAAAGGATATCGTTTTCTCGTATGACAAGGTGCTGAGCTTTGACGGTGAAACGGGCGTGTATTGCCAGTATACCTGCGCGCGCGCCAATTCGGTTTTGCAAAAGGCAAAGGGTATGGACTTTAAAACGCGCAAGCCTGCCGAGCTTTTGCCGCAGGAATACGAAGTTGTCAAATGCCTTGCCGCATTCCCCGAAACGGTTAAAGACGCGGCGGAAAAGTACGAGCCGAGCTATATTGCGCGCTACGCGGTCGATCTTTCGCAAAAATTCAACAAATTCTATTTCGACTGCAAAATTCTTACAGCCGAAGAGGAAAGCAGAGGCTTCCGCGTAAGACTGACCGAAGCGACCTTGCAGACCTTGCAGAACGCCCTTTCGCTGTTGGGCATAGGCGTGCCCGATAAAATGTAATATGTATAAAGCGGTTATTTTCGATCTGGACGGCACGCTGTTAGACAGTTTAAACGACATTTTAGCCGTGCTCAACCAAACGCTTGACAAGTTCGGCTTGCCGCGGATAACGCGCGAACAGGCGCAATCGTATATCGGAAACGGCGCAAGGGAGCTCGTGCGCCTTGCGATAGGCAGTGATAACGCGGACAGGCTGGACGAAATTCTTGCCTACTATAAGTCGGAATACGCTAAAAGCGATAACGGGCTGGCAAGTCTGTACGAGGGTGAGGAAGAGGCACTTTCCGCATTGAAGGAAAGGGGCGTAAAGCTTGCAATCTTAACCAATAAACCGCACGCCGCCGCAATGAGAGCGAACGGAATTTTCTTTGAAAAATTTGCTTTCGAGTGCGTGCAGGGGCAGGAGGACGGCGCTCCGTTAAAACCTTCTCCTCAGTCGGTGAATTGCGTTTTGGACAAGCTTGGTATCAAAGTTGAAGAC
>JAIDIR010000231.1 GCA_029052615.1 Clostridia bacterium
AAACTGTTCAAAATGACCACTGGGGGGGGGCAAGCACTTTTAAGAAATAAGCAGGGCTTCAGGAAAGCGTTGCTTACTATATTCACGCCCGTATTCTGTGTTGCATTATTATGCGGCACAGTTTTTTCATTTTTAAATAACGGTAATAAGGTATACGCCGCTTCCACGGTAAAGTCCAACGGAGCATATCTCAACCTGAACGGTAGCGCGAATATCTTAAACGGCTTCGAAGGTGCGCAGAAAGAAACTATCTATCTGGGCAATAACAACAACGCTCCCGTAAAGTGGCGCGTACTTGCAAAAAACGATACCAAATACGGCAGCGGCAGCAATCTTTTATTGTTTGCCGACAGCGTTCTGGGAACAACCAGATTTTACGATACCACGTATTGGGGTGATTATTATGGTGTCAGTAAGCTCCGTGCTATTCTTAACGGCGGTTATCACGTTACTCCCGATGCGACAGGCGAAGCTCAGTCGTTTACTAATCATATAGCTGAAAGCAGTTCTTATGCCTCAACGCTGTTTTCGGGGCTCAACGATGACCTTGTAATGACGGCAAAGGATATAGTTACACACGATACTATGATTACGTCAAGCGCTTGGTATGAAAACTCTCACCCGTTTTACAAAACTGTGGGTAGTGATTTGTATTGCGATGCGTCGAGTATCACCTCAAGTAACGTAAGATATCTTAAGAGTCATATGGATGGACTTAACACCAAGACGGGACAGAGAGCCGACCCCAATTTCAGCGTCAATTACAGCACTACAAACGGAATAGCCGAAACGACAAAGGGCGACAAGTTGTTTCCCTTGGATTACGACGATATGGTTAACAAGGCTTACGGATTCGTTGATGCAAGCGGTAAAACTTATCTCGATAAGATTGGTTCTACATATGCTTCGGGTTATGCTTCTCAAGGTTACAAATACGGTTACCCTTGCCTCAATGAAAGCGAAATAAAATTTGCACAATTCAAAGCGACAGGCGGTAGTTATTGGCTGAGAATGTCGGCAAAAATTTTTGATGGCTATGATAATGGCGCTCTTTATGTAAATGCTAACGGTGACATAGAGGGTGCACTATATTCAGGACTTGCCGTAAGCGGTGTGCGCCCCGCATTCGTGCTGGACGCAACGAAAATAGCTTACTTAACTACGGCAATGCCCACGGCGGGAAGCGGTTTCGTCAACCTTACAACCAAGCAGACTACACCCACATATAAAACGTACGTCAAAGACGCGTATTTCGATTCGTTTTCAAGTTCGGCAAAGGGAAACGTAAAGGAAGATAACGGAACGTTAAGCATAACCTACAACAATCCCACGGGTGAAACGGGCGGCAATTTGCTGGTGCTTCTTTCGCCCAAGTCGGCAACGGGCGGCGAGGTTGACTATCAGGCAACAGTTGCTATGAGTCCAACCGCCTCTGCAACCAAGCAGGCGGCAACGACCTTGGCGTTACCTGCGGAAGTTTCGCTTTCCACGCACAACTTAACCTTACTTTACACTTCGGCAA
>JAIDIR010000232.1 GCA_029052615.1 Clostridia bacterium
CCTAAAGATATTCTGTCAGAAACGCTGCGGATAAACATACCGCTGCTTGTGCCTTCGTCTATACACGAGCTGATAAAAGCCGTGTATTTTTCCGTCACTCTCAAGGGTCTTATCTGCGAAATTACGGCGTTGATAAGCTCGTCCCTGTAAAGGCTGACGTTCTCCAAAAGTATAGCCTTGACGAGCGCAATTACGTCGTACGGCGAGAAGTCCGTATCCATCTGGCGGACGGGCGTGCCCTCCTCCACGCGGTACCTTTCGAACGCCACCGCCTTGTCGGTTTTATAGTAGTGGGTTGCGCCGAGCAGAGAAGCCGACTTGAACGAGCACGCGGGTATGAGCGAAACGACCTTGCTTTCCAGCCTGCTGCCGTACTTCTGTATGCCGTACTGGGCGAGCACGCGCTTAACGAGGAACTGTTCGGAAATAGGCTCTTCCGCCGTTACCACCGCCTTTATGGTCTTGATAAGCTCGGCGTCCATACTGCCGCTTAAAAGCGCGTTGGAGTCCGCTGCCGTTACCGCCGTTTTGGCAAGCTTATACGCGCGCTTGTAGTTGCCCGAAATGTTGTTTTCCTTGGAGGTAAGTCTGTCCAGATAGTCCTTAATCTTCTTGATTTCCCTCTTGGGATTGTTGAAGAAATTTACCGAATACAGACGGATAACGTTCCAGTTATTGCGCTTTAAGGTGTTGACCTGCATTACGTACTTATCCTTGATGGAGAAGTTCTTGTTGCCGTCGCACAGTACCGCTAAAATGAAGTTGCGCTTGTTCTTGGGGTCGAGCACGCCGACGTCGATTTTGAAGTCCGAAACGCCGACGTCGCAACGGCAGTCGTAGCCGTAAGAAGATAACTCCTTGGCAACGTATTTGCCTATGCCCGTCTTGTTTATAATCACCTCGTCGCTGGGCGCGGCTATGCCCGTTCTGCCCTTTTCGGAAAATTCGAGGAAGGCTTTAAGACCGGCAACGCCCCTTGAAGTCGTGCGCGAAAGGTCTATCATGGAGTAGCGCATTGAAGAGAAAACTACCATTTCCTCCCTTGCTCTGGACACCGCGACGTTGAGGCGGCGCCAGCCGCCGAACTGGTTCAACGGACCGAAGTTCAAGGATATCTTGCCCAGCGTATCGGGACCGTAGCACACCGAGAATAAAATAACGTCTCTTTCGTCACCCTGCACGTTTTCAAGGTTCTTGACGAACAGCGGCTCCTCCCTGTCGTATGCGTAATCTTCCAACCCCTTGTCGGCAATCGCCTTGTTGAGCATCTTTTCGATATACACCTGCTGGGGCGTTGAGAAGGTAACCACGCCTATTGACGAGCGGCGCGCCGAGGGATCGGAAAGGCGTTTGATAACTTCCTTGACGAGCGCTTCCGCCTCCTCCTTGTTGCACTTGGTGCCGCCGCGCTGGTATACGCCGTTTTCGACGTAGCGGAATTTGACTTTGCTGTCGAGAGCGTCGGGCGACGGGAAGGTGCACAGCTTGGAGGAATAGTACATTATGTTGGAGAAAGCGATAAGGCTTTCGTGCTTGGAACGGTAGTGCCACGTCAGATGCTTTTCGGGTATGCCGAGGGCAAGACAGTCGTCCAGCACGCTTTCCAAATCGTCCGTTTCGGGGTTGTCCTCGTCCGCGCCCACCGACATAAAGAAGGACGTGGGCGGCATCTGCTTGGGGTCGCCTACCACTATTGCGCTCTTTGCCCTTGCAAGCGAGGGAACCGCCTCGCACGTGGGAAGCTGAGAAGCCTCGTCGAAGATTACTATATCGAACAAATCGAGCGACGCGGGCAGATACTGCGAGACCGTGAACGGGCTCATAAGCATACAGGGCG
>JAIDIR010000233.1 GCA_029052615.1 Clostridia bacterium
TATCGGCCCTCAAAGCAAACGGGCTGTGGATAGTAATTGTGGCAGTGGAGGTAATACTTCTTATACTTATAATTGCGCTGGCGGCGAGAGCGGCTAAAAAGAAGCGTATACGCGAGGAGCAGAGGCTGGAAAAAGAGGAGCGCAAGGAAGAGGAGCGCAGACAGCGTGAAGAAGAGCGCAGACGCGAGGACCGCGAGGAACGTATGGCGCGTATGTCGCAGCAACAGCAGATGCCTCCCATGATGATGCCTCAAATGATGCCTCAAATGATGCCTCAGATGCCTATGCAACAGCAAATGCCTCAGTCTATGCCTCAGGCGCAGGCGGCGGCACAGCCTATGTCGGGCGGCGCTTCGTCCAGCGAGATAGCCGAGCTTAAAGCCGAGATGGCGGCAATGAAAGCCGAGCAGGCGGCTAAGGAAATGGCGGCGCTCAGGGCGGAGGTTGCGGCTAAGGCGCTGACCGACCAGCAGATAGCACAGTCCAAGCTGGAGACGCAGTTTGCAACGCTTATGGCGCGGCTTGGCGGCGAGCAGGTCGTACAGGGCGGCGTTGGCGGCGTTAGCTTGCAGGCGTTGACCGAGCTTATAAGGACGGAAGTTAGAAACGCAATGGCGGACGAAAAGGCGGCGGCTCAGCCCGCAGCGGCAAAGACCGAGAGCGCGGCGACACCAGCGGCGACTCAGGTTCCCCCCGACGCGGTTATGACCACCGTGACGACGACCAAGATTGACACGACCAAGAAGCCCGCGCAGAACGCGCAGGCGCAGGCTGCGGCTCCCGTAAGGACGGTGGTGCGCAACGTGGTTGCTCCCATGCCCGTTGACGACGGAAGGGTGTTTGACGTGGGCGGATTCTATACGCCCGCCGACCCCGTGACCGATATGGGCTTCACGGACGAGGATAAGAGCGAGTAATTGACAAAACCAATAAAGCCCCGCGGCGGCAGCCGCGGGGCTTTTACATATTTTGGATATTGCCGCCGCACTTTGTTTGACAAACGCGCAATAAATTTTTATAATATTGTGCGAAAATAAATTTAATTTAGGAGTGAATTTTTATGAACAAAATGTCGGTTAAGGACCTTGGCGGTCTGAAAGGCAAAAAGGTACTGGTAAGGTGCGATTTCAACGTTCCTATGAAAGACGGAGTCAGCACTGACGAAA
>JAIDIR010000234.1 GCA_029052615.1 Clostridia bacterium
TCGGTCTCCTGCCCGACGGCGCAAACCACGCCCTCGCCGCTGCCGCCGACGACGTAAGTCGAAGAAAACAGCAGGTTGCTTGCATTGGACTGCGTGACCTTTTTGCCGACTATCACGGTGTCGCGCTTTTCAACGCTCAGCGATTCGCCGGTCAGCGCCGCTTCGTCGCATTTGAGTTCGTTGGACGACAGCACGCGCAAATCCGCGGGCACCACGTCGCCCTCCTCCAGAAGCACGATGTCGCCCACCGTCAGTTCGGTTGCGTCCACTTCCATAACCTCGCCGTCACGCCTGACGCGCGCGGTCGTGGAGTTCAGCTTTTTAAGACTTTCGATAGCTTTGTCCGCGCGGTACTGCTGAACGGTGCCGACGACGGCGTTTAAAAATATTATGGAAGCGATTATCGCGGTATCGACGAGGTCGCTCTTTTCTCCCGAAAAGAAAGCGATAACCGCGGAAATGCACGCCGCCGCAATGAGCAGTATGGTCATAACGTCGCCGAACTGACTGAAAAACAACCCGATTAGCGAGGTACGCTTTTTCTTTTTCAGTTCGTTTTTGCCGTACTTTTCCTGCCGCTTTATTACCTCTTCTCCGCTTATTCCGCGCTCGCTCGAACCCAGTTGTTCAAGAACGCGTTCCTTTGCCGTGTCGGCGTATTTAAGCATAGTCCACCCCGAAATACTTACTTGTAATAAACTATTACCAGATTACCGGAAATATGCGTTGCCGAACGCCCTTAAAATAAAAGCCGTCCGCGCGTTTTAATAAAACGCGCGGACGGCAATTCCGCATATAAAATCAATATAATTCGCTTCCGTCCTTCAACTCGGGGAAACGCGTGCACAGCAGCCCGAACACGTAACGCGCGCTTATATTCGCGCCGTAATTGTCGTGCACCGAAAGCGCCGCCTGTCTGTACGGCTGCAAAAGCGCTGGGTACGCAACGAATTTTTCAATCAGGTTGCACGCCTTTTTAACGTTGAACTGTTTAATCGCACTGCCCACGGTCTTTATATAATAATTACCTATCCACCGCTCTATATGATTGGCGTAGTGCGTAATCATCTGCGGCACGCCGAAAAAACAGGGCTCCGCCATCAGGCTTGCGCCGCTCTTTCCGCAACAGATATCAGAGGCGGCAATAAGCTCGAAGATATTGTCCGCAAGACTTACGGGCATAAACACGGTCGAACCGTTGGACTTCAAATCCTTCAGCTCGTTATACAGTTCCTCGTTTTTGCCGCAGACTACTATAAGGTTAATTGGCAAATCGCGCTTTAAAAGCTCCCTGCACATAGGCGGCGCCTTGCCCACCCCGTAACCGCAGTCCGCAACGAATA
>JAIDIR010000235.1 GCA_029052615.1 Clostridia bacterium
GTCCTGAAGCATCTGCCCTATCGCGCGGCGCAGCGATTTGATTTTTATATTTTTTACGTCCACGCCGTCAATGAGCACGCGCCCCCTCTGCACCTCGTAGTTGCGCACGATTAGCGAAAGTATGGTGCTCTTGCCCGCGCCCGTCGCACCGACGAACGCGCAGGTCTGCCCCGCGCCCACCTTAAAGGAAACGTCCTTCAAAATCCAGTCCTCGCCCTCGTATGCAAACCACACGCGGTCGAACTCTATCTCGCCCCTGAAATTTGCAATATCAACCGCGTCGGCGCCGTCAATAATTTCGGGCTTGATATCCAGAAGGCGGAAAAGTTTTTCCTGCGCGGTGAGCGCCTTTTGCAGGTTGTTCAGCTGGTCGGCAAGGTTCTGCACGGGGTTGAAGAATTTGGAAAGATAGAGATAGAAAGCGACTATCATACCGGAGTTCAGCCCGAAGCCCACACCCAGCCAAAAGGTCACCGCAACCGCCATAACGTAAATGAGCGTGATTAAGGGGCGGTATATGCCGAAGGCAATTACGACCTTATACCTCGCCCTGCGCAGGTTTTCGTTTTTCAGAACGAATTCCAGCTCCTTGAATTTCTGGCGGTTGAAAACGTGAATGAGCTTCATTCCCGAAAGGTTTTCGTTGAGGTAGGTGTTCAGCTCGGATATATACTGTCTTTCCCTGCGGAAGAGCGCGCCTATTATCTTGCCGAACACGAAGGATATGAGGGCGACCAGCGCGATAAACGCCAGCATTACCAAAGAGAGCTGCCAGCTGGTATACAGCATCATGCCGTACACGCCCACCAGGGTCAATACGTTTTTGATGATCTTGACCAGCACCTCCGAAAACAGGTCGGAAAGCGACGCCGTGTAGGAAGCTACGCGCGTCACGAGCGAGCCGACGGGCATTTTGTCCAGCTGGCTCTGCGAAAGGCTTTGGATATGCCCGTACACCTCCATGCGCATATTTGCGACCACGCTCTGCCCCGCCTTCTGCAACAGCATGGATTCGATATACAGCACCACCTGGTTGACCGTGCCTATAGCAAGGTAGCCGACGGCAAGCCCTATTAAGAAATTTAAATTGACCGAGTTGGACTTTAAATTCTGCGTTGCCGAGCTTATGAAAATCGGCAGCGCCACGTCGAACGCAACGTTTAAAATTATGAGCAGAAAGGCGAATATCAGGCGCGGAAGCTGGGGCTTGAGATATTTGAAAGTGCGCCTGAACGTTTCCCTTAAAGGCATAGGCTGTCCCGTCGACAGCAAATCTTTAACTTCCGTCATAAGCCGCCTCCCGAAACCTCGTCCTCAAGCGCCTGCAAACGCACCATCTTTTGGTAGGTGGGCGAGACGCGCATAAGCTCCTCGGGGGAGGCGAACGCCTCCACGCAGCCGTTGCTTAGCACCACTATTTTATCCAGCCGCGAAACCGTGCTGACGCGCGAGGCGACTATGATAGTCGTCCTGCCCTGCCTTTCGCGCTCTATCGCCGCAAGAATTTCCTCCTCGGTCTTTACGTCCACCGCCGAAACGCTGTTGTCGAGAATAAGTATAGGCGCGTCCTTCAAGTAGGCGCGCGCAATGGAAACGCGTTGCTTCTGTCCGCCCGAAAGGGTTACGCCGCGCTCTCCGCACACCGTATCGTAACAATCCTTAAAGCCCTGAATATCGCCGTCCAGACAGGCGAACTTTGCCGCCTCCTTCACCTTGTCGGAGGGGCAGTCGTCCAGCGCAAAGCCTATGTTATTTGCAAGCGTATCGCTGAACAGGAAATTGTCCTGTGGGGCGTAAGCCACGGCTTCGCGCACGCTGTCCGTATCGCACTTTGAAATATCGTTGCCGTCTATATACAC
>JAIDIR010000236.1 GCA_029052615.1 Clostridia bacterium
AACATATATTTCTCCCCAAATTGTTAATAATTTAATATATTATAACAAATTTTAATTTAATAAACAAGTATAATCTGTCCTTATTTACACATTTTTCCATCATAGCAAATTTTTTCGCATAAATTCAAGTTAAACAAGCTACTAAACGTAATGATTAAGTCGAACCATATTAAAGTTCAACTTTTGCAAATGTTATCACTTGAAAAGACTTTACGTTTTTGCTATAATGTAAGCAACACGAACGAAAGGAACACGACTATGGACAAAGCACAGATATTTGAATTTATTGCGGAACAAAAGACGGCGTTTATAGGCTCCGTCAACGAACAGGGCTATCCCGTTATGCGCGCAATGCTGGCGCCCCGAAAAATAGAAAACGGCGAAATTTATTTTTCAACCAACACCTCCTCCAACAAGGTTAAGCAGTACGTGCAAAACCAAAAGGCGTGCGTGTACTTTTACAAACGCGGAAGGTTCAAGTATCAGGGCGTTGCCATTACGGGCGAAATGGAAGTGTGCACCGACCAGAAAACGAAGGACGAAATATGGCGGTTCGGCGACAAGCTGTTTTATAAGCAGGGCGTGACCGACCCCGACTATTGCGTGCTGAAATTCAAGTGCAGGACCGCCGAATATTACTGTGACTTTAAAGTGGAAACGATAGAATTATAATGGACTGGTTCAATTATTACGGACTTGCGATTATGGCGGTTATTATGATTCCCAATATAATATACGCCGTCAAACGCAGGGGAAGCGTTGAAAACGCCTGTAAAAACAAGGGGCTGAATATTACCGAGCAAATAGGCAGATACGCGTGCTTCGCGCTTATGATTTTCAATATTCCGTACGCGTATTTCAATTTCTGGTTCGCCCACGCGCTTACCGTCTATCTTTCGGTAAACGGCGCGTTGTGCCTTGCCTATCTGATTTTCTGGATAATATGTTGGAACAGGAACGACAAGTTAAAAGCGCTGTCGCTTTCCGTTCTGCCGACCTGCATATTCCTGTTCAGCGGCGTAATGCTGGCGTATATTCCGCTTTTGGTTTTCGCCGTGTTGTTCGGCGTATGCCACATAACGATAAGCTTGAAATCCGTAACGCAAACGGCGGCTACCCGCGTATAATATAAGGATACGAATTAACCGTTTTATACTACATACTCACTCTGCTATGCGCAAGGTCGGGTATGTAGTATTTTTTTTACCAAGGAGAATTTTATGCCTTTCATTCAACGATATTCCGACGTCAAAAAGGGCGGTATCGTTTTTACGGGCAACACGCTGGGACTGAGCAAAGCCCCCAACCAGAACGCCCCCGGTACGGAAGGTTCGATTGGCGCGTTTACAAGCCTTAACCCCGCTTTGCAGGTTGGCACTTTCCCCGCGGGAACGACGCTGAACTACACGCAGAACGGTTCGCGTGCGGTTCTTAATTTGCCCGCAGGCTCGACCGTGCTGTATGCCGAGCTGGTATGGGGCGGCTTGTTCCGTTCGTCCGCGAACAACATTTCCGCGCTGACCAACAACAGCGTAACCTTTACCACCCCTCTGGGCACGTTCACTGTGGCGCCCGACCCCGCGACGGCGCAGAACTTCAATATTCCCGCCGACGATATAACCGTGGGCTTTTACGTGCGAACGGCAAACGTCACCGCTCTGGTGCAGTCCGCACTGGGCGGCACTTATTCCGTGCAGGGCGTGCCCGCGCTTATCGAGGCGCTTGACAACCGCACGGCGGATACCAACCACGCGGGCTGGACGCTTGCGGTCGTTTACGAAAACGCAGGTCTGCCTTTGAGAAATATGACGGTATGGAGCGGCGGCACGGTGGTTTCGCCCAACACGGGCAGCACCACCATCACCGTATCGAATTTCCTTACGCCCGACGCCTTACCTATAACGGGTAAGATTTTCGTTTCGGCACAGGAAGGCGACGCGGTGCTTACGGGCGACCAGATGCTGTTCGGACAGAGCGTGCCCACCCTTCAATTCTTATCGGGCGCGAACAACCCGCAGAACAACTTCTTTGCCTCGCAGATAAACAACGTAAACGGAACGCTTGACACCTCGGGCACGTTCGGCAACCGCAACGCCAACGCCGCCGCGGGCACCAACACTTCGGCATGCCGCCAGGGCTGGGATATAACCGCCGTGGACGTTTCCGACAAGCTTGCGGCAAGCCAGTCGAGCGCGGTTATCCGCTTTACGAGCGACGGCGACTTATACGTTCCCAACGCGCTTGCTTTGCTTATTGACAGTAAGGGCGCGAACCTTGTAGTCACCAAGTCGGCGGACAAAACCTTTGCGGAGGTCGGCGAGCAGATAACCTACACCCTCGCCATACAGAACACGGGCACGGTGGACGCTTTGAATACCACCGTAAACGATATGCTTCCGCCCGAAACGACGCTGGTGCCCGGCTCGGTTACGGTTGACGGCGTTGCGTACGCGGGCGCGCTTCCCGTCGTTATCCCCACCATATCCCCCGCCCAAACGGTTACCGTGGAGTTTAAAGTTACGGTAAATTCGCTGCCCGCGGTAAACCCCGTTTTTAATATTGCAAGGGCGGATTACGAATTTTTCCCGTTCGCGGGATACCCTGCCACAAGCTTTTCGAACTCCAACCCCGTAGCGGTTTATATAATCGCGCGGCAGATGACCAACGTCAAGAGCGTTGACAAAACGTTTGCCGTCAAGGGCGATATACTGACCTATACTTCGGTAATCAAAAACACGGGCACCGTTCCCGTTACCAACGTAATATTCACTGACCAGATACCCGCGGGTACGACTTTTATAAACGGCTCAGTGACCATTGACGGAGTAAGCTACCCCGCATATAATCCGCAGGCGGGCTTCTTTGCGGCGAACCTGACGCCGCAGGCAAGCGTGACCGTGACTTTTCAGGTACAAGTAAACTAAGGAGAAATTTATGATAATACCCAACCAATCGAACGTAGCTTTCAACTACGTTCTGCCCGACGGTCAGACCATTGCCGCCGAGTTGGACAGCAATATAGTAACGACGGAAATTCTGACCTATTCCGTCCCCAAAGTAAAGAGCGGCGACAAGACCTTTTTGCAGGAGGGCGAAACCTCGCAGCACACCGTCGTTATTACCAACAATTCGCAGACGCAGCTTTTCAACCTCGTATTTAAGGATACGATGTCGGCGGGCGCGACCTACGTTGCGGGAAGCGTAACTGTAAACGGCGTATCCCAGCCTTCCTACGACCCCGCCGCGGGCTTCCCCCTGCCCGCGCTTAACCCCGGTCAGGCGGTCACGGTTGCCTACACCATTCAGGCGAACAACCCCATGACGCAGACCCCCGTAACCAACTACGGCACGCTTGACTATACGGTAGACGACCCCGCGAGAAGCGAAGTAAACTTTTCCGAGAACACGAACACCGTTACCGTGCAAATCGTGTCCAACAGAATAACCAACGTAAAGACCGTGGATAAGGCTTACGCCGTCAAGGGCGACACCCTGCACTATACTTCGGTAATAACCAACACGGGTACGCTTTTAAAAAGTGACCTCGTGTTCACCGACCCCATTCCCGCAGGAACGACGTTTACGGCAGGCAGCGTAAAGATAAACGGCGTTGCATACCCCGCTTACAATCCTCAGACGGGCTTTGCGCTACCCGACCTTGCGGTGGGCGACGCTGTGACCGTGGAATTCGACGTGACGGTGAACTGATATGATAACTGTAATCAATATTTCCAACGTTACAGACTATTCGGGTGAAACGCCCGTCGTCACCGACAGCAACCCCGTAACGACGGTTATTAACCAACCCAACGTAGTAACGACTATAACCAGAGTTTTCTTCTGCCAGTCCTGCGGCTGTCAATGCGGTTGCGGCTGTTGCAATTGCGGCGGCTGCTGCCAGAACGGCTAAAGAATAAAAAAACGCCCGATTTGAATTTCTTCAAATCGGGCAAATTTTTTTCAGTTTTACTTTCCGTAAATTCCGCGCTTTAACACGCCCACGTACGGCAGGCTGCGGTATTGCTGGGCGTAGTCCAGCCCGTACCCCACTATAAATTGGTCACCCACCTCGAAGCACGAATAATCGGCTTTGACGGGCACCTGCCTGCGCGAGGGCTTATCGAACAGCGTAACCACCGTAAACGACTTTGCGCCGCGCCCTGAAATGAGCTCTTTCATTCTGACGAGCGTGTGTCCCGAGTCGACTATATCCTCCACTAAAATGACGTCACGCCCCTGCACGGAAGCGGAAAGGTCCATAACTATTTTTGGAATACCCGAGCTTTCCGTAGAGCTGCCGTAGGACGAAACGGTCATAAAATCAAGCTCGACGGGCGTGCGCATTGCGCGCACCAAATCGCAGAAGAAAAACACGCTGCCCTTTAAAACGCTTACCGCAAGGGGCGGCGTTTTTGCGTCCTTAAATTTTTGGTCAAGCCAAGCCGCCGCTTCTTTAACCTTTTCGGCAATCTGCTCCTCGCTTAAAACCAGACTTTCCAAATCCTCATTCATAAATCTCTCCCTTCCGCTTACCTGCACGATATTTCACGCTTAATTACCGAGCAACCAATTCGGGCAAGCCGTCGGGCACGTTTTGCCATACCGCTTCTTCCTGCCCCTCGTTTAACGCGTCGGCAATATTATACATGTCTTCAACGGTCGCATACGAAGCAATATCGTATTCGTTCCCGTCGCCATAGCTCTTGCCTATAACGTCTTGAATATCGCTATCCTCTCCGTGCAGCGTATGGCAATTTTTAACCGCCGACCCCCTGCTGCTTCCCACAAAAATACCCAAATATGAATTTGAGCGGTATTCAGCCTCGACGGTTATAGTTCCTGCAAAATAACAGTTTTCTATTTGCGAATCGATAGACCTTGCGCAAATTCCGCCCACGCCTATAGTTTCGTCAGAGTATTCGGCGTTTAATACCGAGATATTACCTGTCGAATAACAATTTCTGATTATCGTATTTGCCATGCTTAAGCATATTCCCGCGCCATGCCTGCCACATTGTATAGAGCCGACAAAACCACATCTTTCGAAAACCGTTCTCGCCAATGTAAAGTAGCCAAAACCGCAAGCATCCTTACCGATAAGATTACTTTCCACGATGCAATCTTCTATTGTAACGACATCCTGTGAAGAATAGAAAAAACCTCCGGCATACCCATTTGCCGAAATATCTCCGCCGACGGAACACCTAAGGAATTTGACTCTTGTTATAGTCAATCCAAAGCCGCAAGCTCTGCCTTTTGCGACTATATTGCATTCCGTGCGGCAGTCTTCAATAACCGAATTTCAAATAAAATAAACTTTATAGAAAAATCCGCCCGCCGAATTTGCACGGATATTTCCGCTTGAAGAGCACCCGGAAATT
>JAIDIR010000237.1 GCA_029052615.1 Clostridia bacterium
AACCGTGCGCGCCCTTTTATATCACGTCATTTTGTCAGAAAATATCTCAGCAGTACGCCGGCGACGAGCAGTGCGCAAACAACGGCTACGACGATTATCGTAATAACCGTGCGCTTGTCCAACTTTTTCGCGCCTTCCCCTTCCCCGCCGTCGGGCTTGGGCGGCGTAAGTTTATCGTTAAGCTTGTTGATAAGCCGCGAAATATGCTTGTACACGGGCAGGGTGACGACCACCGCGATTATGCACCGCATCAGGTTGAACGGCAGCACCGAGCACCACAGATAGAAATTATAAAAAGTCGCCTGCGTGCATCTTTCACCGAACAGCGCCTGCATTGCGCCGACCAGCGGGTCCCAGCTGCCCTTGAAAAACAGCTGACGGTAAAAGGGCACCAGCACCAGCCAGTTCGCCAGAATACTCATAGTAGTCGAGCACACCGTACCCACCGCCATTGCCAGCAGCGCGCCCTTGAACGTGCGCATTTTTTTGTAGATAAGCCCCGACGGAACGACAAACGCGACGCCTATCACAAGGTCGGCAAGCTCGCCCACGAACACCGTCGAGGTGCCCTTGATTATCAGCTTGATAAGTATCTTTACAAAGACGATAATCGCGCCCGAAACGGGACCGAGAGCAAACGTTCCTATCAGCGCGGGGATATCCGAAAAGTTGAGTTCCAGCCAGAACGGAAACGCCGCCGCAATGGGAAACCCGAAAACGTACAGCAAGCCCGCAAGGGTCGCGAACATGGCAATAACCGCCACCCTCGTCGCGCTGAAATAGCTTCTTCTGGTCTTGTACATAACCACTCCTTTGCGCACAAAAAATGCGCCCCGAATAAGCTTCGGAGCGCAAAGACACGATAATATACCGCCGTTAAATTCTTTTATCATCCGGACTGTACCGTCGGTATCGGAATTTCGCCGATTCGGGGGCGGGCGCTTTTGCCCGTCCTTAGTGGACTATGACCACCGGTGGGGAATTGCACCCCGCCCCAAAGAATATTCATTTAATTTGTAGCTACATTATAGTAGCCCGCAAACGCCTTGTCAAGCACTTTATATGTTTACAAGTCCTTCTTTTCTTCCTCGCCGAAATCCATATCGGTTATCGGGTCGGCGGGCTTGTAAAAGCCGCCCACGTCAAACACCCTTCCGTCGTCAACGGGCATGGGCGCCACGACGTTGCGCACCACCGTTCTCACGGGCGCCGCCTGCGCGGTCTGCACGGGCTTCTTGGTCGTGTCGATTTTGGTCGTCGTGACCGTCGTCATAACCGCGTCGGGAGGCACCTGCGCCGTAACGGGCGCGGCGTTGTTTTCGGGTGCTGCGGGTGCGGGCTGAGCAACGGGCTTTTCCCTGTTTTCAAGCACCTTTTCCATTGCCGCCGTAACGATTTCCACAAGCGTTGCCGCCGTCAATCCGCCGCCTATATCCTGCACGCCGCCGCGTTTAAGCTCGCTGAGTTCGTTGTGCATTGCCGCCTGCTCGGCTTTGATTTCCGCAAGCTCCCTTGCCGCCTGCGCCGCCTTTAAAGCGGCAAGCTCGGTTTCGATTCTGGTCATCTGCGCGCTGTCCGCAGAGCCGCCCGTTGCCATAGGCTGTGCCGCAGGCATTTGCTGTTGCATAGGCATCTGACCGCCCATCATCTGAGGCATTTGCGGCATCATCTGAGGCATAGCCATACGGGCCGCCATACGCTCCTCGCGTTCCTCGCGGCGGCGTTCGTCCTCACGCTGCCTGCGCTCCTCTTCCTTGCGTTCGCGCTCTTCCTTTTCCTCCAGCCTGCGCTGCTCCTCGCGCGCCAGCCTCTCCTCCTCGCGCTTGCGCTTTTTCTTGCTTGCGCGCACCGCACACGCGATTATGATTATGAGAAGTATCAGCGCAACCACCGCAATCACCAGCCACAGCCAGTTTGCTTTTAGGAAGTTTAACACGCTGCCCATTGCTATTGCAAATCCGCTTTGGGGCACGGTATAGCTGATTTTGTCGCTGACCGTTCCGAAATTGCCGTCCGCGTTTTTGAACAATACGTTGCCGCTCTCGGCGTCAATGCCGCCGAATACCGCTTCAACTCTGAACGACCTGCCGCCTTTAAGCTCGGGCGTTTCCAGATATTGGTCCGCGTCGTCGTAGTACTTATATCCTACGCTCAGCGTTTCGCCGGTAATAAGCTTGGTAATATTTTCGGGCAGGTTAAGCGTTGCGCCGTTCTTACCGCTCTTGTTCCACATTTCGCTTACGTCAATCACAAGCGGCGTGATATTCCACTTCAATTCCGCCGTAACGTCGTCAAGCACTTCGAGAGCGTTGTCATAAAGCTTAGCCGCGAAAAGCTTTAAGCTTGCGGGTTCAGCCGTCGTAGGCTGCGCCCATTTATAGTTGGGGTCGGTCAACGTTAAGCGCGCCTTGTAGCCGCTCTGGCTGACGTTCCTCAAATCCTTATAGTCGCCGCCCAACGCGATAATATCCTTGTACTCTGCATAGCTTCCGCCCAGATAGTCCGCAAGGTTGATATACTCGCCGCTGAACAAAATATTGCCAACCGTGGGCACCGCGATTTCCTTTTTGGCAATCTCAAACGTTATCAGCCTCGACCTGTCAAGTGCGTAGCGCAAATTGCCGTCCGCATCGGGCAACAGCTTTATTTCGATAATATAAGCACCCGCATCCGCTTTCGACACGTCAAAGTCTTTTAAACTGCCCAGCGCCACGTTGTTTGCAAGGTTGGTTTTGTCCGTTCCCCTGTAAATATTCAGCTCGTACAAGCTCTCGTTAAGCGCGTTGTTCGTAAGGCTGTTTTTAAGCGATACGCTAACCGCCTTGTCGTCACCGTACTTAATTTCGGGAATATCCGTAGTCACGTTTACAAGCGTTTTATTTTCACCCAGCGTGAAGGGCTTGGTGTGGTTGTTTACGGGGTCGTCGGCAAGCTTAAACTGGTTTTCGCCGCCCGACTGTACCACCTTTACGTACAGGTTGATAGGGTTTGTAACTCTGTCAGCCGTACACAAATCTTCAAGGTTGCCTATCTTGGTGTCCTTGTCGGGACCGTCGGCGTAATAGTATTCGTATTTGAAATACTGCGCCTGGTTTGCCGACACGTTCAGTTCGGGCACCCAGAAGTCAACGTCGTTTACCGTTATGCACTTATCCTGCCAGTCAAGCGCAATTTCCTCGGCGGAAATTTCCCAGCTTACGGGCAGCGGCGCAATCACTTCGTAATTATCGTCTACGGTTATCGCCGCCATAAGATTATACTTGCGCACGACCGTACCGCTCATTTCCGTATTCGGGCTTAAGCTGATGTTCTTTACGCCGTCGGGCCACAAATCGGTGTCGGGATTAACGCGTATATCTATTGCCTCGCCGTTGAACTGAGGAGGATTTTTACTGTCGTATACCGTCCACGAACCGCCCGACACTTTATATTGCAAAGGTATATCGCTTTCGGTAAGCGACATCGTCGCCTTGCCTATGTTTAACTTAAAGGTAACGGTACCCGTGTAGTCGTTAATCCTGCTGTAAGTAAACTTAGTTCCCGTATATGTGGCGGGCAGTTTAGTGCTTGACCGCTCATCCTCCTTTACCTGAATACTTACGGTAACGGTGACCTCGCCCGCCTTGTTTAAGGTTGAAGAACCGTCCGCATAGCTGTAAGTATACGCGCCTACCGTTTTGAGATTGGGCAACGCGGAAAGGTCTAACAAAAGCCGATATTCAACCGCACTCTTAGCTGTTTTGTCGTAAACGTATTTCAGTCCGTCCGAAGGTATTTCCTTGGGCTCCTCGCCCTCCCCCATAGTGCTGTCCGTATATACGAACGTTACGTCGTCCAGGCTCGCTTCGCCTGCGGTTAAGGTAACCTCTTTCTTATAGGTTGCCGCCGCGTTGTCGTCTATGGTGTAGTTTTTGTTTACGGTGTTCGTGTCGTCCCAATCCGCAAGCTTGATAACTACCGTATACTTGCCAGTTGAGTGCTTGCCGTTCTTGTCCGTTAAATCCTTGAACAAAAGCTCCGCGCTGTCGGAATGTTTAACCGCATTGGTTTCACCGTCCGAATTGAGATAATAATACAGTTCTAAAACCGGCTCTTCTGCCGCAACGGGTCCCTTGCCCGAAGCATAGTCGTAAGTAAGCTTGTTGGTTTCGTCGTCGTTCTTTATCGACCAGCCGGTACTGCTTGACGAGAAAGTAAATTCAAGAACTTTTGGTTTGATTTCGTAAGTTACTTTTCTTACGGGTGCGGGGTCTGCGGCGCTTGCGTCCGTCCACATATAGTCGCGCACCACTTGCACGCCGGAAGTATTTGCAGCAGTAAGCAGACGGTAATACATTTCGTACTTTCCCGCGTCCTTAGCCGTTAACGTAAGCTTGCCCGTGCCCGCATTTACGCTTGCCGTCATATCGTCAGGCGTTGCGTTTTCCTGATAGGTCGTGCCGTCCGTCGCCATCTGACCGTAGGTCATAAACTTGGAATCGAACTTGGGCACGTTTGCAAAAGACTGGTTCGCGCCGTTATACGTAAGCGCGTTAGGCGCGGTGGGAACGTCCACCTTTAACCTTTCTATGATATACTGCCGCGTTGAACTTTCGCCCGTGTCGGCTACCAGTTTATAGTTGGAAGTCTTTGCGTTTTTATCCGTGAAGGATACGGTATAGGTGTCGGCGTGCTTGGGATAGTCGGTACCCTTTGAAGTAGTGCTGCGCACGTTGTCTATATCTGATATTTTATAGTCGGCAAACTGCGACTGCGTACCCGTGAACGTTAACTGAACGTAAGGCACTTTATCGTTCGAGGTGGTGCCGCCGCTTCCGCCCGAAGCCGCGTTGTCCGTACTATCGGGCAGCGTGTAATTGAGGTATACCCAAGGTGCAGCCGAAGTGCCCGTTGCGGGTGCAAAGGTCTGCGCAAAAGTCGTTTTCCACGAGTTATCAAGACCGATATTCGCCCACTTATATTTGACTTCGCACTGCTTTACGGTCAGTGTAAATTGCTTTTCGGTAACGGGATTTCCGCTTGCGTCGTACCAGGTGAACGGGCTATTTGATTTAAGCTCTATAGTAACCTGATACTTGCCCGCGTCTTTAACGTCCGTTGCCGCGGTTAAAGTACCGGGGTCAGTCGTATCGAACGCGGTCGTATCGCCCGTATTTTTATAATGATAGGTTATATCGGCGTAGTCGGAATAGAAGCTTTCGTTGCCCTCGTACCAGTCTGGTAAAACCGCGTCAAGGTCTTTTACGCTTCCGTCGTATACTATATCCTTCCTGCCGCCGCCGTTGCCGTCCGGTTCGGTGGTTACGTCAACGGGATTGTTTAAAGCCTTTTTGTTCAGTTCCGACAAATTGAGGTGCATTGCGGGGCGAACAGCTATAGATGAAAGACAATCACCGCCGCAATAGAGATTTTCACCATTACCCATGGTGTTAAAGGCTACACTGCCGCAAGTCCACCACTCCGGGTTTGTAACATTAGCGGCAGCAGCCGTTCTGTACCAAAAAAATGGTTGACCGTTCGAACTGTATTTTATACCGGTACACGTACGCTGATTTGCCGTAAGCTTCCACATGCCCTGTACAGCATCACTGAAATAAACTCTTTCCGCAATGCTCGGTACCCAGAAATAGTCGTTTTTCCAATCGGTATACGTAGGTTTGTAATCATAGTTATTACTGCTATCACTAAGATACGAGCAGTAATCATTAAATCCGGTTCCCCAGGCGTCGTTAAATTGTCTGACGTGAGGTGGAACGTTAGTTAGTTTATAATTTGCTGCGGTTAAGATATCCTTTGAAGTTTCGACCTCCTGCCACTTCATATCTCCGGGAGTGGCTATAACGCCCGTCGAGCCGAAGTTGTTTGCCATAGCCTTTAAGCCCGAATGTTGCAATGCCTCGCCTTGGACAGTGGTTGAAAGCGTGGAGGCATCGGTTGAATACTTAGTACCCATAAGCGTACTTCTTAACTGGCTTGAACTGTACATATTTTGGGGATAGTCATATTCTGTGCACGATACACTGGTATTGCCCCAGGAAGTCCAACATACCGGAACCGCAGAGCCGTTTTCGTCTTTAAGAGAGTCGGCAAGCAAAAGCGTTGCAACCACGTCGCCGCCGGTTGATTCGGAAACGTAAACGACCGTCCACTCAAATCCGCCGAAACTGACGACTATATCCTTGCCGCTATGCGTGCTTACCGCAGCTAAGTCGGTTGCGGTTATAACTTTGTTGCCCGTTACTAATTCGGTGCTTGATGAAGACGTAAGCGCGTCTTTAACCGACTGCAAAGTCGCGTTCTCGCCCGTAGTGCCTGATATTGCACCGTAAAGTTTAGAAACGTTGGCGGTATTGTACAAACCTTTCCAACCGTTCGCTTTATAGTCCTTGGCAAGCTCGCCGATAACTTCCGCATTGGAAGAAGTAGTCGACATTACGGCGTTTGCGGTTACCTTATTATCTTTATTAAAAAATGAAAAAACTGTGCCAAGACAGAGTCCTGCACAGAATAAGGGCGTAAGTATATAAAGCAACGCGCGCTTTACGCCTTGCTTATTTCTTAAAAGTGCTTGGGGGGGGGGGGGGGGGGGGGGGGGGGGGGGGGGGGGG
>JAIDIR010000238.1 GCA_029052615.1 Clostridia bacterium
GTAAATTTCGGGAAAATGTAAATATGATTAAACCCTAAATTACCATAAATTCAATCAAACAAAACATACGCGACTGCTACAAAAAGGCGGTCACCGTAAAGCTGAACCTTGGCAGAAACAAGTTCGTCACCTTCCCCGCAACGCTGTCGGGCATCTATTCGTCCATTTTCACGGTCGAGCCGTTCGATAAAAATTTCCTGGGCAAGACGGCTTATTCCTATTCCGAAATAATGTGCGGAAAGGTGTTTATAACTTTGGCGGAAAAGCGCGCATAATCTTTAAATCGTCAACATATTATACCTTGTAACCAAAAAGGAGCAATGATATGTTGAAACAACTGCAAAATTCCGAAGGCTGTAATAAGCTTACAAAGCAAATCGAAAGTCAGAGCGTGGTGGAGTGCCGCTTTCCCCAATCGAGCGAAATAACCGAAGTCGTTGCGGTATATCCGCAGGTTTCTTTAGTTTCGTGCGAGGTATCGTCCGGTCGCGTCAATTACAGCGGCAAGCTTATATTGACCATAGTATATTGCGACGAGGACGGCAAGCTGTGCCGTATGCAGAAGGGCGCGGAGTTTTCCCACTTTGCGGACGACGACTGTCTTGCTCCCGCGCAGAGCGGCGTTTGCGCGCTCTCCTGCGAAAAGACGACGGTCAAGCGCGAGGGCTCCTCTTTCGTAATTGCCGCAATAATATCCGCGGATATTTCCATCTACGCACGCACCGACAGAACTTACGTGTGCGGCGCCGAGGGCGCGTTCGTTAAGAAGGAAAGCGTAAGCTTTTCTTCCGCCGTCACCTTCTCGGGCGAGAGCGAGGTCGAGGACGATTTTGAAGCGGACAGCGTTGTGGACGTTCTTATTCCCTGCGCAAAGGCGGTCGTTCTGTCCTCTGCCTGCGGCACGGGCGAGGTGGAAGCGAGCGGCGAAATTTACCTTTCGCTGTTTGCAATGCGCCAGCAAAATCCCACCTGTATGGAAAGAATTATTCCATTTAAGTGCGTAATACCCTGCGACGACGCGTCGGTAGGGCGCAGAGCGGCAACGCGCGCCGAGATAAGCGATTTGAACGTGACGGCAAACGTCAACGAGGATAAGGGCAGGTGCGAAATAAATTTCACGTGCAATCTTAACCTTAGCGGCTGGTTTGCCGACGAGCATACCGAGGAGGTTGCCGTGGACGCATTCTCTGACACGAACGAGGTTACGCTTACGGGCACCGAGGAGGTTATGCCGCGCTGCGTGGACGTAAAGGTGTACACCGAGCGCGTTTCCGGGCTTGCCGCAACCAAGAGCAAGCTTACGTACGACTGCAAGTTCCTTGCCGCCGCACTTCCCCAGGCGGACTGCTCCTTCAACGAGCAGACGGGCTGCGTGGAGGGCGCGGTAAACACCGTACTCATCTACGAGCAGAACGGCGAAATAAAGAGCACGGACGTCAGCCTTCCCTTCTCGGTCGCACTGAACGGTGCGCGTGAGGAAGGTCAGACGGTGACCGAGGACGTTGCGGTGTGCGGCGTAAGCGTGCGCCTTAAAGCGGAGGGTGAGGCGGAAGCCGAAGCTACGCTTAAAATATGCGTGACCGTATGCGACGAACGCAAGGTTACGTACCTTACCCAAATCGAGGAGGGCGAGGAGGCCGAGGTCAACGACTGCGCGGTATCGGTGTTCCTGCCGACGGCGGGCGACGGGCTGTGGGATATAGCCAAGAAGCTTAAAAAATCCCCCGACGACGTATCCGCCTGCAATTCGGAGCTTAAATTCCCGCTGACGGGCAAGGAAAGAATAATCGTGTACAGGGGCAAAAAAGCCAACTGAAAATAAATAAACGGCATATACGGGCGTTCCGCAGGAAAAATGAGCGGTGCGCCCGTTTTTTGTGGGCATTATTATTGAAAACGCCGCCGCGTTATGTTATAATTTATCTATGAATTACGTTCGCGTCAAATCGTATGCAAAAATCAATCTCACGCTGGATATCACGGGCGTGAACGGGGGATATCATACGATTGACAGCGTGGTGGCAAGCGTTGACCTTTACGACCTGATTGCCGTTAAAAGGCGCAGGGACAAGCTGGTTTCCGTAACTATGCACGGTGAGGGAAGCGAGAGTATACCTTACGAAAACAACAACGCGGCAAAGGCGGCGGAGCTGTTTATTGCGCGCTTCGGGACGGACGGCGTCGATATCACCGTGTGGAAGAATATTCCCATGGGCGCGGGGCTGGGCGGCTCGTCTGCGGACGTTGCGGGTGTTCTTAACGCAATGGCTAAGCTGTACGATATTAACGACGCGCGCACCTTAAAGCAGCTTGCCGACGGCCTGGGCAGCGACAGCGGGTATATGCTGACGGGCGGCTTTGCGCGGCTGACGGGGCGCGGCGATAAGGTCGAAAGACTGAAGAGCGGCGTTAAGCTGGATATCGGTTTGCTTATCCCTAAAAGCGGCGTTTCTACGGCGCAATGCTATTCGCTTAGTGATAGTACGGGGGCAACCGCGAAATTTACGAGTAACGAAGCGCAAAAAGCCGTGCTTGCGGGCAATAAGCAGAATATAGGCGCAAGCTTATCCAACGGGCTGTACGCCGCCGCTATAAGACTGAATAGCGACGTTGAAGAGTGCTTTGATGAGTTGAAGGCGTTCGACCCCTTAGGGGTGAATATGACTGGCTCGGGCAGCGGCGTTTTCGCCGTGTTCGAAAACGACCAGTTTGCGCAGTACGCTAAAAGCAGGTACCGCGGCAAGCATACGTTTATAACGACCAAAACGGTTGTGCCGACCAAGGAGGAGTAAAATGGCAGAAGAGAGATTGATTGACGAGGACAAGGACAGAAAGTACCGCATAAAGGTCAACGACGACGGCGAGGAAGAGCTTGTGGTGGACGGCGGGGAGGAACAGCCCGCCGTTGAGGAAGTGACCTTCGAGGTGGAGGAGCTGACCGAGGACAACGAGGAAGAGGCGGTTATGACCCCCGAACAGCTTGCCGCCAAGCGCGAGCGCGAGGAAGCGGAAAGGGCGGAGCGCAGGCGTCAGGTTGAGGAGCTTATAAAAAAGGCGGAAAGCGATTGCAAGCAGAGCAAATTCGCAACCGCTCTGGAATACCTTGAAAAGGCGGAGGAAATCGACGGAGAGGACGGCGAGGTGCACGCGTTGAAGCTTGTTGCCTACACGCGCAACTTTACCGACTATTCGCAGGTGATTGCAGCCGCCGAAGGCGTTGACGACGTAAAGCAATACACCTCTGCCGAAAGAAAGGCGGAGATGCTTAAAAAAGCTTCGTCGTCACTCGAGGCGAATATTGCAGAAGTAAGAGCTAAGGTTTCTCAAATGCACGAGGAAAACGAGCAAAAGAAAGCCGAGCGCGCCGTAAGATTTTTAAAGGACAGAAAGACGGCGATAATAGTTTTCGCCACGGTGTGCGCGCTGTTCGTTGCGTTCGGCGTGTTGACGGCGTATTTCGGTTCGGTCATCTATTCGGTGTCCACGGGCACGTATTTAATTCTCACCTGCGTGTTCGGCGGACTTACCTTTATCGCGCTGATTGCGCTTGCGTTTGCAGCGCGCTATCTCAACATCACCTGCCGCAGGGTAAGGCTGAACAAGCGCAACACGTCCACACAGCTCGGGCGCGATTTGCTTGCCGAGCAAGCTAAATTAAAGGCGTTAATTGCGGTATATTCCGTACTTAAAGGCGAATAATGATATATCTCGACCACGCGGCAACCACGCCGCTCGATAAAGACGTTCTTAAAAAAATGACGCCTTATCTGACGACGACGTACGGCAACGCATCCAGCCAGCACGCGTTCGGAAGGGAGGCGGCAAACGCCGTGATATCGGCGCGCGACGGCATTGCAAAAATTATGGGCGTGCCGTCCAATTGTCTGTATTTCACTTCGGGCGGCACCGAGGCGGGCAACACCGCGTTAAAGGGAGTGTGCGCCGCAAACCGCAACAAGGGCAAACATATCGTGCTTTCGGCAATAGAGCACCCCGCTCTGCTGTCGGCGGCGGAGGATATGCGCGCATACGGCTACGAGCTTACGCTGGTCAAGCCCGACGGTCAGGGCGTGGTAAGCGCGGACAGCGTAAATAAGGCTATACGCCCCGACACGGTTTTTGCGGGCGTTATGTCGGCAAACAACGAAACGGGCGTTATACAGCCGATTAAGGATATTTATAGCGTGTGTAAAGAGCGCGGCGTATTCTTTTACTGCGACTGCGTGCAGACCGCGGGCGTGCTTCCCTTTGCTCATTTTCCTGCTGACGGCGTAGGTTTTTCCGCTCATAAATTTTACGGTCCAAAGGGCTTCGGCGGGCTATATATGCGCCCCGATTGCCGTTTTGAAAGGCTTATTTCGGGCGGCAAGCAGGAAAGGGGGCTGCGCGGCGGCACTACTTACGTCGCAGGCGCGGTGGGCGCGGCGTACGCTCTGGAAAAGGCGGTAGCCAATGCGGAGGAAAACAATAAAAAGGTTGCGGCGCTGCGCGACTATTTTATTAAGTGCGTGGTGACCGAAATAGAGGGGGTAAGCCTGAACGGCGATAGTTATCGCCGCCTGTCCTCCAACGCCAACCTTTCTTTCGACGGGTGCGACGGCGAACAGATTCTGTTTGCGCTCGATTTAAAGGGCGTGGCGGTATCAACCGGCTCGGCGTGCTCAGCGGGGGCGGTAACCTCCTCACACGTGCTAACTGCAATGGGCTTGCCCGAAAGCCGCGTAAAGAGCGCGGTGCGCTTCACCTTCGGCAAGTACAACACGCAGGAGGAAGTCGACCAAACGGTCGTCATCTTAAAGGAAGCGGTTGCAAGAATAAGAGGATAAAAACGGCGTGCCAATCGTGCGCTATCCATCAAACGAAATAAAGGCTCCTGGATTGAATCTCCGTGAGCCTTATATTATATTCTGTTAAGCTAAATTGAAAGTTACAATTCAACGTCAACTTTATATTCTGTATCTATCAAAATGTAATTCAGTTTGTGTTTTTTACACATCTGAAGATATCTTTGGTTTTCTTTGATTAAATACTCCTGAGTTAGATCGTCGGTTACTCTTTGTTCAACTGCACTTTCGTTTGCCAAAATATCCGAAAAATGATTTTGTACGTAGTTTTTGCTCATTATTAAGCAATAGTATTTGATTTGTGATAAATACTTTTTACTAAAATCTTTTTTCCAATCAAAAGGGATATAACCTCCTTCCACTATTAGATTTTGGCGATTTTCAATAGCAGTT
>JAIDIR010000239.1 GCA_029052615.1 Clostridia bacterium
TCTATATACACACCCTCGCCCGCGTCGTAAATTTTCAGAAGCGAATTGACCAGAGTGGTCTTGCCGCTGCCCACCTTGCCGACCACGCCCACCGTCTCACCCGCAGCGATTTCCAGCGTGATATTTTTGAGCGCCGGGCTCTTGCAGTCGGGGTAGGTGAACGAAAAATTCTTAAAGCTTACCGCGCCATTGACGTCCGTAAGCACGGTTGCGTTTTCCACCTTTTCAGGCTCCTCGGAAGCGAGGAACGACGACACGCGTTTTAAAGAAGCCTTGGCGCGCGAACGCATTGATATAATCTGTCCGAGCGCCATCATGGGCCATATCATTGTTTCGAAATATCCGAGGAAGGTTATAAGCCCGCCCGCCGATAAATCGACCGTATGCCCGAATATATTGGCGGGGTTGCCCGTAACGCCCGCGTACACGAAATAGCCGCCCGCGCCCAGCACTATGGCGGTGATAAGCGCGATTATAAAGGCTATAATGCAGTCGAAAAGCACGGTAAGGCGCGCGTACGAAAGGTTTGCGTCCCTGTTCTTTTTCACCGTCTTTGCAAAGCCGTGCAGGCGGCGGCTGCCGTTCAAAAACGCCTTGATTACCCTTATGCCCGTAAAGCTTTCGCGCGAGTAGTCGTACAGCTTATCGAACTCCGCCTGGCGGCGGCTCCACTTTGCCGACTGGAATTTTTCGACCAGCGCACCCCACACCGCAATGAGCACGAGGGGGATAAAAACTATAAGCGAAAGCACCCAGTCGAGGCGCACCATTTTTATAATGACGAGTATGGTCAGAAAGCTTGCGTCGAACAGCATTATGGTGCCCCAGCCCAGAAACTCTTCAATGGTTTCGAGGTCGGTGGTGAACCACGCCATAACCGTGCCCACCCTGGTTTTGCCGTAATAGGAAAGGGGCAGGCGCTCGCTCTTGACGAACATCTGCCTTCGTAGCCCCGCCTCGGTCTTTTGCGACGCGGCAAAAATGGACAGACGCCACGCGACTCTGCCCGCAAACAGGACGACGGCGACGACTATCACGCCGACGATAATTTCGTTCAGCTCCGCACTGTCGACGCCGCTTCCGCCCAGAAGGTCAACTATCCTGCCCAGATATTCGGGAATGAGCAGCTGGAACCAGTCCACCGCCACCAGCCCGGCTATGCCGATAAGATAGAGCCAGATATATTTGAGATAATACCTGTTTAAATACTTGCCTAATAACATTAAATAATCTTAATCACACCGTCGGACTTGGGGTCGTCGCGGATAATTTCACCCACCGCGGGAACGGTGATCGTGCCTTTGTAAGGATTTTTGATGCTGATGACGGGCGTGCATATTTCCGCCTCCGCCTCAGACTTTTCGAAGGCGAGGTCGCACCCCTCCATCTTGCAATTTATAAGCTTCAAGCCGCGGCAATAGCAGAAGGGCTGGGTGCCTATAATCGTGCAGTTTATAAGGGTGAGGTTTTGGGAATACCACGCGAAATATTCGCCCTTTATCACGCTGTTTTTAACCGTGATATTTTCGCCGTGCCAGAACGCGTCCTTGGTGTCTAAGGTGCAGTTTTCGAACGTGGCGTTCCTGATATACTGGAAGGAATACTTGCCCTTGAAATCGACCTTTTCAAACTTGATATCGGTCGAGCGCATCATAAAATATTCGCTTACGGCTTTGCTGTTTTTCATGGTTATTCCGTTCACCGACCAGCCGAATTCGGGCGAGATTATATCGCAGTCGGAAATGATAACGTCCGCGCACTCGCGCAGCGCCTTAATGCCGTGCATCTTGGTGCCCGTGATTTCAATGCCGTCCGAATACCACAGCGCGGCGCGGCACAGCTCGGTCATTTCGCTGTCCTTTATTTTCAGTCCGTGCACGTGCCAGAAGGGATAGCGCAGATTGCAAAAGCACTTTTCAACCTCTATATTTTCGCACTCCTTAACCGCGCTTTCGCCGTCGGCGGGACCGTCGAACGACACCCCTCTTATCAGCGTATTCTTGCTTCCGTAAAGCGCCCTCTCCTCGTCAAGGCGCACGTTCTCCACGATATTCTTCACCCGTAATTTCCTCTTTTTTAATTATCGTTACACGGCGTAAAAGCCGTTCCGCGCGGTGTAAATTTTTGCCATATAAGCGGCGGCGTTTACGCGCGCGGTTGCTATAAATTATACCATTTACCGCGCATAAGTCAATTATTTGCGCGCCGTACGCCCTATAATATATAGCCGCGAGTGCGCTTTATGCGCGCATAAACTATTGACAGCGCAAAAAAAATTGCTTAAAATGATAACGGAATTTATTTTACGGAAGAGGAAAGATTTTATGGGACTGAGTGAAACTACGAAAAAATGGCAGAAACTTTCCAAACGCGTATTGCTTATCGGCGTTGCCGTGGGGCTTGCGGTATGCATAGCGATGTTCATAGTTCTGGGCGTGTACACCAACAACAAGAGCAAGGACACGATTAACGACGTAGGCGAAACCTTTATGACGGGCATCGGCAGCCAGATGGTTATGCGCTATAACCAGGTTATCGAGCAGCGCACGACTATGGTCGAGGCGTTGCACACCACCTACCGTTCGAGCGACGAGGACGTCAACGACAAGATGAAATTCGCCGCCGAAAAGAGAGGCTTCGACTACCTTGCGTTTATGGACGGGGAGGGCAACCTTCAAATGCTTTTGGGCGACACGGTACGCCCCGACGAGCCCGCCCCCTTTATATCCTCGCTTAAAGACGACAAAGTAAACAAGTTTGCCGTTGCAACCAGCTACAAGGCGGACGGCACCACGGCAATCGACACGGGCATAGTGCTCATCGGCGTGCCCACCACCGCCGACGGCGACGACGACCACGACAAGCCCTATAAGCTTGAAAACGGCGGCGAAAGCGTTGCGCTTATCGCGGGGCTCAAAAATCCAATGCTTAGCGATATGCTTGCCGAAACCAGCACGGACGGCAGCGTTGCAAAGCGCTTCGACACGCACATTATCCGCAGCAACGGCGCGTACGTTCTGCACCCCAACAACACCGAAGACCACACGCAGTACGCCGATTTCTTCGAGCAAATCCGCAGCGGTTTCGGTATGGACGAAGCCGAAGCGGAAAGCCTTATCGAAACGCTTAAAACCAGAATGACCACGCACAAGGTATTTTCGACGGTCATAAACTCTTCCACTCCGCGCAGGCATATGTACTGTGCAAGTCTGGAAAATTCCGAATGGTACCTCGTGACGGTAATGAACTATACCGACCTCGACGCAAAGGTTACGGGCCTGTCCAAAGCGTTGACGGGCGTTACCGTAGGCATATGCGCGGTCATAATGGTTATCATAGTGGCAGTGTTCGTCGTTTATCTTATCCTCAACAGGCGCAACCTTCAGCAGGTCGAACACGCAAGAGAGGTTGCCGAGAACGCCAACAGGGCGAAGAGCGAATTCCTTTCCAATATGTCGCACGACATAAGAACGCCAATGAACGCCATAGTCGGCATGACCGCTATTGCCATTGCCAACGAGGATAACAGAGAGCAGGTTTCCGACTGCCTTAAAAAGATATCGTTATCCTCCCGCCACCTTCTGGGGCTTATAAACGACGTGCTGGATATGTCCAAAATCGAGAGCGGCAAAATGACCCTCAATATGGAGCAGATATCGCTTAGCGAAATGATTGAAGGCATTGCAACCATAATGCAGCCGCAGATAAAAATCAAGAAGCAGAAGTTCGATATTTACGTGCACAGCGTAACCGCCGAAAAGGTTTATTGCGACAGCGTAAGACTTAACCAGGTCCTTCTGAACCTGCTTTCCAACGCCTACAAATTTACGCCCGACAAGGGCACGATAGACCTTTCGCTCTATCAGGAGGAATCGCCCCTTGGCAACCGCTACGTGCGCACCCATATAGAGGTGCAGGACAGCGGCATAGGCATGAGCGAGGAATTCCAGAAAAAGATATTCGATTCGTTCACCCGCGAGGACAGTGCCCGCGTAAACAAGACCGAGGGCACGGGGCTTGGAATGTCGATAACCAAATACATAGTCGACTCCATGCACGGCACCATAGAGGTCAACAGCAAGCTGGGGCTTGGCACCAAGTTCCACGTAACGCTTGACCTTGAAATAGCCGAAACCGAAGAGGTTGATATGGTTCTTCCCGAGTGGAAGATGCTCGTCGTCGACGACGACCAGATGCTGTGCGACACGACGGTATCCTCCCTCGCCTCGATAGGCGTCAAGGCGGATTCGACGCTGGACGGCGAATCGGCAATAAAGATGGCTGTTGAAGCGCACGAAAACGGAAGCGACTACGACGTGATTTTAATGGACTGGAAGCTCCCCGGTATGGACGGCATAGAAACGGCGCGCCGCCTGCACGCAACATTAAAGAAGAATATTCCCGTCCTGCTCATCTCGGCTTACGACTGGTCGGAAATAGAGGACGACGCGCGCGACGCGGGCATAAGCGGATTTATAGCAAAGCCCCTGTTCAAGTCCACCCTGTTCTACGGACTTAAAAAGTTTGCCGACGGCGCGGCGGCAGCTCAGGCGTCACAGGAAGCGCAGCCCCGCAAGAGCGAAGTCAACCTTGAAGGCAAAAACATTCTGGTTGCCGAGGACAACGACCTCAACTGGGAAATTGCCGAGCTGCTTTTGACCAACGCGGGGCTCAAAGTCGAGCACGCCGAAAACGGTCAGGTCTGCGTGGATAAGCTTCTTGAACACAAGCCCGATTATTACGACGCAATTTTAATGGACGTCCGTATGCCGGTTATGAACGGTCTGGAAGCGGCGACCTATATAAGAGGGCTGAGAAAGGGTTACAACAAAATTCCCATTATAGCAATGACCGCCGACGCGTTTGCCGAGGATATGCAAAAGTGCCTCGAGTGCGGTATGAACGCGCACATAGCCAAGCCCATTGATATAGAAGTGGTAAAGGCAACGCTTGCAAAATTCATAGAAGAATAAAAGAAATCCCGCGCCGAACGGCGCGGGATTTTTTATTTTACCACTCTATTTTCCGTCGCAGATTTTCTGCAAATTGCCCGAAACCAAGTCCAGCCCTTTATAGAAAACCGCTCTGTCCTCGTCGCTCAAGCCCTCGCTTGCGGCGGCAAGAATACTGTCCACCCTGCCCGCAATCGACTTGCTTACTTCCATACCCTTTTGGGTAAGCACTACGGGGCTTTTATACTTTTTAAGCGCCGCGCCCTCGCACGTCACGTAGCCTTCTTTACTGAGGTAATCCACCGCGCGCGAAATAGCCGCCTTGTCCTCGTCGCAGATAACGGTAAGCTCACTTGCGGTAAGCGGCTTTTCCTCCCTGTAAAGATAATACAGGCAGGATACGTGGGTACTTTTCAGCCCAAACCTTGACATTTCCTCCACCTTTATTCTGTGGATATTGCGCACGATTCTGTTTACCAGAACGGTAAACGTGCTGAATCTGTCCATAATAATTCCTCTCGCTTATAATAGTTGACGCGTCAACACGCTTATTGTATGGCACTGCGCGCAATTTGTCAACTAAAAAAGCGCCGCGCGTTTTTCAACGCGCGGCGCATTATATTTAATAATCTGTTCTGCCCAGTAGGTAATCGCTTGTTACACCGAAAAAGTCGCATAAAACCGCAATCGCGGAAGCCGTCGGTTCCGACTGCCCAAGTTCCCAACGGGCAATAGACGAAGAGCTTAGCCCAGTCAATTTTGCAAGACTGTCTTGACTTAACTTCTTTTCTTCTCTCAGTTCCCTTAATATAAGTTTCATCTTAATCTGATATATCTTTGAAAACAGGGTCGGCAAAAAATTCTTCTAAACTCATATTCAATGTTGCCGCAATCTGATAAACGGTATCCGTTGAAACTTTCTTATATTCGCAATCGACAACAGCGTAAACGACTTGTTTGTCAATACCTCCTTTTTGTGCCAAAGCGTAAGGAGTAAGATTTTCTTTTTCTAAAATTGCAGATAATCTTTTTGCAATTGCTTCATTAAGTTTCATCTTTCTACCACTTGCAAATATTATATGGCAGACAATGAAAATTATTAGTCAAGTGTGCTTGACTACTGCGGCGGTTTATTATACAATAAGTTCATGAAAGTCGCAGTTATCGGTCACCGCCTGGTTAAAATGACACCCCTTTTATCAATCGCCACTTCTATAGATGTGCAAGAACTTGTGGAAGAGGGCGCGGACAGGTTTTGTTTTGCCTTCGGCGGCGCGCTTACCGATATTTGTCTGGACGTAATTGAAGAACTTAAAGAATATTACGATATAAAGCGCGTGTATTACAGGGCGGTTTACACCGACGAAAAGGACGCCGTTTCCGACTACTTCGCAAGCTTTTTCGAAAAAAATTATTTTGACGAAAGCGTTAGCAAAACGGGCGTTGACGGTATAAATGAAAGATATCGTTTTATGATTGACGACTGCGACGTGCTTTTGACCTTATACGACCCGCAGATAGAAAAGAGCAAGACCGCCGCCGCAGTCGCCTACGCAAAGAAAAAGGGCAAACGCATAATCAACGTGTTGGACTTACTTAAAAAATAAAAACCGCGCCGCGCGTTTTTCAACGCGCGGCGCATTTCTGGTGTGTCCGAACCCGCATTATTGAATTT
>JAIDIR010000024.1 GCA_029052615.1 Clostridia bacterium
CAAGGGCGATTCTAAAGTAACCGTACCCAAAACCTATCTAAAAGAATAAAATAACCGCCCCGTGCGATATCGCACGGGGCGGTTATTTTATTATCTTTAATATACGGCGTTAGCCGAGCGCCTTTTCCACTTCCTGTTTAAGTACTTCTTCCGAGCAAGGTCCCTGATTTACGAAAGTAATCTTTCCTTCCGCATTCACTATAACCGTCATGGGATAGGCGTACTTGCCGCCGAGCATCGCGTAGGTGTTAAGCTCCTGCGTGTCCTGCGCAAAGGTCAGCTTATAGCTGTTCCACGCCCTGCCGTTCTTGTCCTTCGCGGTATCAAGGAAGTACTGAACGCCCGTCGAAGGCACCGCCGAATAACTGTGTATAACGAACATATCTATTGCGCCGTCGTAATCTTCGTAAACCTTTTCAAACTCGGGCAATTCCGCCTTGCAAGGGTCGCAGTCGGTGTACCAGTAATTGAGTACCGTGACCTTTCCTCGGCTTTCCAGCAGCGAAACTTTTGCGCCCTCTTCGGCATTGTAACGGTCAAGCACGAAAAGCGGGCACGTATCACCCTCCTTAAACACTTTAGCCGACATAGCCGTAGTTACGCCGTTAATAACCTCATCCATGCTAAGAACGCGGTCTTTCTGCAATGTTACTCCGCCGTCGGCAGAAATAATAGCCGTTATGGGTTTAGGTACGGATATATCGCCGCCAACCAAGCCGTAGGCGTTTGTTTCCCTATCATCCTGCGCAAATATTACGTTGTATTCGTTCCAGCCGTGTTCGTCAATAAACGCCTGCACGTCGCGGTCGTCCTTGTATATGGAATGAATTGCAACGACGTCGGCAAAATCCAACTGCTTATACAGTGTCGCCAGCTCGTTTAACTCTTCCATAGCCGCAACGCTCTCTTCAAGGTCTGTTCGCCAGAAATACAACACCTTGACGCGGCGGTTATCATCGCTTACCGTAGAGTAATCTTTTTCGCCTTCGCTTGCCGCCGATTTATAAGTGGTAACCGTTAAGTCGAGCATCGCCGCCGACTTCCTTTCGGGCAAATTATAGCAAATCAATGCGGATATAAGCACCGCAATTGCAACTACCCAGGCGACGAACTCGACGACGAAGCGCGGGCGCTTGAACGCCGCTTTTACCGCTTGCAGCCTGCCGCCCTTCTTTGCGCCTTCCGTAGCGGGCTTAACCGCCTCCTCCTGCGCCTCTACGCCCACGGCGGCTTCCTGCCCGTCCGTTGCCGTAAACTCGCTCTCAGCCTCTATATTTGCGTTCTGCGCGCTTTCCGTAACGTTCCCCGATACTTCTTCGGGGTCGGCGCTTGCAACCGCTACGCTTGCGTTCGATTTGGCAAGCTCCAAAAGCGCAATCTTTTCACCCGACTCAACTACGGGCTGGTCTATAGGCGTCGTGTTCTTTAAGAATATCTGACTGCCCTTCCAGGTAATCGCCTGCACGGGGCAGACCGAAATACACTCGCCGCACTGAATACATTCGTGGTCGCCAACGTGCTTAACGTCCATTTTACAGCCCTGCACGCACAAGCCGCAGTCGATACACTTGTCCTTGTCGAGCTTGACGCCCAGCAGCGAAATTTTGTTGAACAGCGAATATATTGCGCCGAGCGGGCAGATGAAGCGGCAGAAGAAGCGGTAAATGAATACGCTTGCAACCACAATGACTACCGCCAGACAGAACTTCCAGGTGAACAGATAGCCCAGCATACCGTAGAAATCCGAATTCTGAATGTTGGCAAGCAGGCTGACCGCACCTTCCAGAGTGCCCGCGGGGCAAACGTATTTACAGAACGAGGGTATGCCCGCGTAAATGAGCGGCACGGCAATGACGATTACCAGCAGTACGTACTTGAAATACGATAGCACGCGCGTAAAGCGGTTCTTCCTGAGCTTGGGCGTGCGGATTTTATACAGCAGCTCCTGAATAAGCCCGAAGGGGCACAAAAAGCCGCATATCAGCCTGCCCAGCAGTAAGCCGAACATCAGCAGTATGCCCAGTATGTAGGCGGGTGCGGACTTGCCGCTCTGCGCCAGCGAATCCTGCAGCGCACCCAGGGGGCACGCGCCCACCGCGCCGGGACAGGAATAGCAATTCAAGCCGGGCACGCACATCTTTTTGGTGTCGCCGGTGTAAATCTTGCCGGTGAAAAAGCCCTTTAAATTTGCGTTGGTAAGCAACGCGGCGTATAGTTGAATAAGTCTGCGCTTGGTGGGTTTGTGGGCAACGAACCAAGCCTTTACTTTACCGAAAAACTTTTTCATATCAGCCCAGCCCTATGCACTCCGTGCAGATATTTATCGCCTTTATGAATACCGACCGCGCACTGCCGTTGAGTGCGCCCCATATTATAAAGGCAACGGCTAAAACCGCGATTGCAATTCTCACGCCCAATATCACCCACTTGTTTTCGAGCGTGGTTTTTATTTTATCGATTATTGCGGGCAAGCCCGTAAGTTGCTTTTGTTCGGGCTTACGCCCCTTGGTCAGCTTCTGTGCGGCAGGCAGCACGCGCTTTACCGCAAACTTCTGATATATCCCCGCGCCGCAGATTACTATCAGCCCCGCGAATATGCAGGGGAATATGTGCTTAGCCATGTTCAGCATTTCTTTGGTCACGTTTTCGTTGGGGAAGTTGGAGGGTATGCACAGATACACCAAGCCGTACACGGCGGCTATACCAAACAGCGCCCACGCCGCGCATTGAAGCGCGAACACCACCTTCTTTGCCGAAGTAACCGCGTTATATTCCGCCTCCAATCCCTCGGGCGCGGAGGAGGGCATACGCTTATTCAGCCTTGCAAGCTGCAAATCGGGGCAGATTTTGCGCGGCTTGTCGGTGACGGGGAACACCTCCCACAGCACGAAGCCGACGACTATACCCGCAATCCACAGCCAGAAAAACAGGTCTATTTTAGAGAGCGCCGCCACTACCCTTTCGCGGGAAAACGGGTGGTCGCCAGTAAAGCCCGGCGCGGTACCCGTAAGGTAGACGTCAAGCACCTGCCATATGAACAGTGCGCCCACCACTACCGTAAAGACGCCGAATATAATTCCGTAGCTCAAGCGCACGGATTTACAAGTCTTTTCCTTCATAAAAATCCTCTTACAGTACGAATATATTATAACAACGGCGAGGGGCAAAGTCAAGAAGTATTGGCGGCGTTAGGGCTTGACAAAGTTTAGTAATTGTATATATAATTATTTGGTGCTTACTATGGATAAAAAGTTATACGGCGATTACGTTAAAATTTTAAAGGAAGAGCTTTTGCCCGCTATGGGCTGTACCGAGCCTATCGCAATTGCTTACGCGGCGGCGCTTGCGCGCAACGCTTTGAAAAAGCTGCCCGACAGAGTGGAAATAACCGTTTCGGGCAATATTTTAAAGAACGTTAAAAGCGTGATAGTTCCCTCCACGGGCGGACTTAAAGGCGTGGTTTCGGCGGCTGCCGCAGGCATAGTTGCGGGCAGACACGAAAAGAAGCTGGAAGTTTTAAGCGACATTACGCAGGAAGATATAGAAACCATTAAGGCGTATATACCCAAGACGCAGTTTACCGTGCAGGCAAGCGACAGCGGCTGTGTGTTCGACATAGGCATACGCGTGTTCGCGGGCAACAATCAGGCTTATACGCGCATAGAAGGGCACCACACCAACGTCGTGGAAATAAGCGCGGACGGCGAAAAGATACTTGACAGGCAGGTCACCGAGGAGCACGCCGACGACGGCTTTACCGACCGCTCGTGCCTTTCGGTCAAGCGCATTATAGAGTTTGCCGACGGCGTGGATATTGCCGACGTGGACGAAGTCATTTCGCGGCAGATTGAGTTTAACACCGCCATTGCAAAAGAGGGGCTGACCAACGACTACGGCGCGAAGGTCGGCAAGGTGCTTTTGGACAGCTACGGCAACGGCGTGCACAACCTTGCGCGCGCAACCGCGGCGGCGGGTTCGGACGCGCGTATGAACGGCTGTTCCCTTCCCGTCGTAATAGTTTCGGGCAGCGGCAACCAGGGTATGACCGCCTCCCTTCCCGTAGTGGTTTACGCAAAGGAGCTGAACGTTCCCCGCGAAAAGCTTATACGCGCGGTAGTATTATCCGACCTTATAACCATTCATTTAAAGACGGGCATAGGCAGGCTTTCCGCCTACTGCGGCGCGGTGAGTGCGGGCGCAGGTGCGGGCGCGGGCGTTGCCTATCTGCACGGCGGCGGCTTTGAAGAGATTGCGCACACCGTGGTAAACGCGCTTGCCATTACCTCGGGACTTATATGCGACGGTGCAAAGTCGAGCTGTGCGGCAAAGATTGCCGCCGCAGTCGACGCGGGGCTTTTGGGCTACGAGATGTACCGCCGCGGCAGTCAGTTCGTGGGCGGCGACGGCATACTGTGCAGCGGGGTCGAAAACACGATTGACAACGTGAGCGACCTTGCGCGCGTGGGCATGAAGGAAACCGACGAAGAAATTATCCGCCTTATGATTAAGGATATGTCGTAAAAAAGAAATAAAACAAAAAGCTCTCCCGAACGGAGAGCTTTTTTTATTTCATTTTAACTTACCCATATCCAGGCAATACACCCCATAATCCCGAAAACAACAATTATGATAAGGAATACGGGCGCGTAGGCGGCGAACGCCGCGCGGACGAGCTGCCAGTATTCCTTGCGGCTGAGCTTTTGCTTGTGCGGGCGCGTGCCGTTATTCTTTTTTGCCTGCGGGTTGTACCACCTGAAGCCTTCCACGTTCATATCCGCGAAAGTCGTTTCCGTATCCAGGTCGTCCCTCTTTTTATTCTTTTTCAACGTTACCGTCCTCTGTCTGTTCGGTCTGCTCCTGCGGCTGTTCCTCGGTTTTTCCGGACTTTTTAAACGCGCCTTTAACCTTGGCTACGACTTTATTAAACGTGGTAACGACCTTGACTTTCGCCTTGTTCAAAGGCTTGTTCGCCTCCTTTTCTGCGGCGATAGCTTCGTTACGCTCGTTCTCTTCAGCCTGTGCAAGCAGTCTTGCAGTGTCCTCCTCGCTGTTGTAGAGGTGGCACGAACAGAAGTGCCCTTCCTCCACCTCCCTGTACTCGGGAGCGATGCGCGAACAGATTTCCATGCAATGCTCGCAACGGGTGTGGAATTTGCAGCCCTTGGGAGGATTGACGGGCGAGGGTATGTCGCCCTTGAGCATAATCCTGTTCATCTTTACGTGAGGATTGGGCACGGGCACTGCCGAGAACAGCGCCTTGGTGTAGGGGTGCAGAGTGTGACTGAACACGCTTTCCTTACTGCCGTACTCCACGATATTGCCCAGGTACATTACGCCTACGTCGTCGGATATGTGCTTGACTACCGACAGGTCGTGCGAAATGAATATGTACGTAAGCCCGAGCTTTTCCCTCAGCTCTATGAGCATATTTATGACCTGCGCCTGAATGGAAACGTCCAGCGCCGACACGGGCTCGTCGCAGATGACCAGCTTGGGTTGAAGCGCAAGCGCGCGCGCAATGCAGATACGCTGGCGCTGACCGCCCGAAAACTCGTGGGGGTAACGCTCGAAATAATGGGGCTGTAAGCCGCACATATCCATTACCTTAAGCACGTAATCGTGAAAGCCCGCCTTGTCTACGAGGTGGTGCTGACGCGCCGACTCGCCTATTATTTCGCCGACCGTAAGACGGGGCGAAAGGCTTGCGTAGGGGTCCTGGAATATCATCTGCATATTGGGACGGAGCTTGTCGAACTCGCGGTTTTTAAGCTTTGCCACGTCCTGACCGTCGAACAATATTTCGCCCTGCACGCCGTCGTAAAGGCGGAGAAGCGAACGGCCCATAGTCGATTTGCCGCAACCGGATTCGCCGACTATACCCAGTGTTTTGCCCTTTTTAAGCGTAAAGGATATACCGTCCACCGCCTTTAAAAACTTAATAGGCTTGCCGAAAAAGTTCTTTGCGACGGGGAAGTATTTCTTTAAGTCGTTGACCTGAAGGAGAACGTCGTCGGGCATTGCGGTTTCGGCGGTCTGTGCGCTTTCGGTTTCAAGCACTTCGCCGTTTTCAGTCTTTTCCATTGCCGTCCTCCTTGGTATCTTCGTACAGGTAGCAAGCCACCTTATGTGTGGGCGAAACCTGAACGTATTCGGGATATGCGCCCGCGCACTTTTCCTTGCACATTTCGCATCTGTCGCGGAAATAGCAGTAATCGGGCATATCTATGGGGTTGGGAACGAAGCCGGGTATGCAGTAAAGCTTGTCGACCTCGCCGTCAACCGTGGGTTTACTCTTTTGCAGACCTATGGTGTAGGGGTGCATGGGATGGTCGAAAATATCTTCCGCCGTGCCCATCTCTATCACCCTGCCCGCGTACATTACGACGACGTAATCAGCCATTTCCGCAACGACGCCGAGGTCGTGCGTGATGAGCATTATCGAGCCGTTTATCTTGTGCTTGATTTCCCTTAACAGGTCGAGTATCTGCGCCTGAATTGTAACGTCCAGCGCCGTCGTGGGCTCGTCCGCGATTATAAGCTTGGGGTTGCACAGAAGCGCAATGGCTATCATTACCCTCTGGCGCATACCGCCCGACAGCTCGTGGGGGTACTTTTTATACACGCCCTCGGGGTCGGCGATACCGACCATTTTAAGCATTTCGATGCTGTGCGCCTTTACCTGCTTTTTGGAGATGCCCTCTATGTGCAGATAGCCGACTTCGTCAAGCTGGTTGCCTATCGTGAACACGGGGTTTAAGGAGGTCATAGGCTCCTGGAAAATCATTGCGATTTCCCTGCCGCGAATAGAGCGCATTGCCTCGGTGGGCATTTTCGCTATATCTACTACCCTGTCCTCCATCTCGTAGACGTTGCCGCCCAGCTCGTTTTTCTTTATTACCTTTTTGCCCTTTTCGTCAACCTTTACGCGCTCCTCGCCGTCCACCGTTTCGGTTTCGTATACGGGGATTTTCTTGCCCTTTTCGTCGCGCTTGAAAAGGCTTGCCTTAAACCTTATCGAACCGCTGACGATCTGACCGCTGGGCGCCTGAACGAGCTGCATTAAAGAAAGCGAGGTTACGCTTTTGCCGCAGCCCGATTCGCCTACGACGCCGACCGTCGAGCCTGCCGGTATGGAAAACGATACGCCGTTGACCGCCTTTACCGTGCCCGCGTCCGAGAAAAAGTAAGTGTGCAGGTCCTCGAACTCGATAATATTCTTATCGTCCTTCATCTGCGTGGTGTATTCGTCGGGCTTGACCTTGCGCTTCTTCTGCTTCTCGTAGAAGCGTATCGCCTTGGAATTTTCCCTGGCGATCGCGCGCGATTCCGAGCGGGATATGTAGTGTTTATTATCCTTATTTGCCGCCATTGGGTTACCTCTTCATTTTAGGGTCGAAGGCGTCTCTTAAACCGTCCCCGACAAAGTTGAAAGCTAAGATTGCAAGCGTTATGCACACGCCCGCGCCCACCCAAAGGTTGGGATAGTATTGCCTGTAAGTCGTGTTGCTTGCCATATTTATCAGGTTGCCCCACGTCGCAGTTTCAACGGGCGCGCCCAGACCAAGGAAGCCGAGCGTCGCCTCGGTAAGTATAATGCTGCCAAGTCCCAGCGTCATGGAAACTATAAGCTGGGGAATGACGTTGGGCATAAGGTGCTTGAATATCTTTGAAAAAGTCGAAAGTCCCGAAGCCTTTGCGGCAAGCATAAACTCCTGCTCTCTCAAAGAAAGTATCTGACCTCTGACAAGTCTTGCCGTACCCGTCCAGCCGATAAGGCATAGCACTATCATCATATAGTACAGCTTGGCTATGCTGTCGCCGAGGTCCATTGCCGTGAACGTAACCGACAGTATAAGCATTATGGGAAGGGTGGGTATACAGCTGAGTATATCTACTATACGCATTATGACGTTGTCGACCCACTTGCCGAAATAGCCCGCAAGACCGCCCATTACTACGCCGATAAGCGTTTCGATTATGACGACGACGAAGCCTATCGTAAGCGAAACTCTGCCGCCGTACATCAGGCGCGTTAAGACGTCGTAACCCATATCGTCCGTTCCCATCCAGTGCGACCAGGAGATATCGCCAAGCTTGACGACCTGAGGTATTCTTACCGAAACGGCAAGCGCCTCGTACTCCATACCGTCCACCGTATAGTTGACAGGCGACGCGGATATGATTTCCTTTATGAGTGCGGGATTATAGTCCAGCTTGGTGCCGCCGGCTGCCGCCCAGGGCGAGCACAGCGGTCCTATGAACGCGAACAGGAATAATACGACTATTGTAACGAGTCCTATAACCGACAGCTTGGAACGGAAAAACCTCTTTAAAACCGTCATCCACGGTGAGAGCACCTTTGCCCTGTCGGTAAGGTTTTCGCCGTGCAAATCGTCCTTGGTTTCGTCCGTTGCCGCGGCAACCGCTTCAGCCTGACCCGCGCTCTGAGCGCTGTCCGCAGCTACGGTGCTTTCGGGCGCAACCGTCGAAGTTACTACCTCTTCCTCCGCCTTTGTTTCCTCTGAGATAATATCCTTTTTATCTTTCATAATCTCCTCCATTAACTGCCGAGCTTGATTCTCGGGTCAACAACCGCGTACATGATATCGGCAAGCAGAACGCCGATTACCGTGAGCACGGCAAGGAACATATTGTAGCCCATTGCAAGGAATATATCGCCTTCCAAAAGTCCTTTATAGGCTATCTGACCTATGCCGGGAAGGGCGAATATCTGCTCGGTTATCATCGCGCCGCCGAACAGAGTGGGCAGCGTGAACGACAGCTGGGTTACGAGGGGAATCATAGTATTGCGGAAAACGTGCTTATAGACGACTTTCCCTTCGGACAGGCCCTTTGCGCGCGCCGTCCTTATGTAGTCGGCGTTAAGCACCTCCAGCGTGTTGGTACGCGTATAGCGCATAAGTCCGCCGATATTGAGTATGACCATAACCGACATAGGAAGTATGAGGTGCCATATCATATCGAAGAAGCCGTTGCCCAGACCGCCCGTTTCGAACCAGCCTAAATCGACGGCGAACCACTTAATGAACAGGTTGCCGAGGAAGAAGGACGGGAACGCTATGCCGACCATACACAGTACGGTGGCAACGTAGTCCAGCTTGCCGTATTGGTTTACGGCGCACTTGATGCCGAGCGGAATGGCGATGACCATTTCCAGAAGCAGCGCAACGAAGGATATGCCGAACGAAAGCCACATATACTGTGCGATGACGTCCTGAACGGGCCTGCCGTATTTAAACGACATACCCATATCGCCCGAGAGGAATTTGCCGAGCCACATAAAGTAGCCCCTCAGAATTCCTCCGAACGAATTGTTCTCAAGGCCGTAAGCCTTCAATAATTCGGCAAGCTCCGCTTCGATTTGCTCCGCCGGTATACCCGCCGTGCTGCGGGTCAGTGTGTACTGGTCGACAAAGTAGTTGTTGGGCATCAATCTTATAAGAAGGTAAAGTATTACCGAGACGCCGAACAGTATCAACAATGCGAGCAGTATTCTTTTGATAACGTATTTAACCATTTTTCACTCCGAAGAGATTTATTATTTCTTGTATGCGACTTTCCAGAGCTCGTCGATGGGTCCCATAATATACGATGCGTTCTTGTACAAACTCTTAGAGTCGATAACCGCCGAATTGTAAACGCACAGATCCTTTCTCTGATAGGTGGGGAATTCAACGGCAAGATCCATTATGAGGTCGAGGCAGTCCTTATAGATGGCTATACGGTCGTTCTCGTTGAGCGTCTGTCTGCCCTCCATAATCTTCTCGTTAAGCTCAAGCGCAATCTTATATTCCTCTGCGAATTCGCCGTCTTCACCCGACAACAGTATGCCGTCCTTGTACCAGTTCTTGGTGCTGGTCGCGTTGGAGTTGATGCTGTAAATCTGGTAAGGGTCGGGGTCTATGCTCGAAGACCAAGCGGCTGCCCATACCTGGAGGTCGCCCCTGGTAAGATTTTTAAGCGCCTGTATATCGGGAGCAACCGAAATCATAAAGCCGCACTGTTCGAGGAAGGTTTTAGCATATCTGAACATATTATAGGCAGGGTGATCGGTCGATTCGCCCGCGATGGTGAAATTAATCTTCAGTACGCTGTTGTCGGAGTTTTTGTGGAACAACTTGTCTTTTTCGCTGAACGTCCAGTTGCCAGAGCTTGCAACCAGATCCTTGATTTCATCGGGGTTGGTTATTCTCTTATAGTAGCGCTTCGCATCCGCGGGATAAGCCCAGGAAGTCGTGGACATGGGTCTGTCGATAATGTTGACCAGACTGTCGCCGTAGTACTCGCTGATCGAAGTAGTATCGAACGCGTGCATTATAGCCCTTCTCACCTCGATATCGGGCACGTATTTGGGGTTGATGCCGACGTAGCCGTAGCCGCCTGCGAGGTAATCCACCTGCTTCAACGTTCCCGTACGCAGATCACTTTGGTTATTCGAAGTCGCAGTGGGCGTGCCGTAGTCGATTTCCTTTGCCGTCAACGCGCTTACTATCATGTCGTCGCTCGTTACTTTGTAGGTCACGTATTTAATCTTTGCGTTATCTACGCCGCTGCCGAAGGTAGTGAACTGTTCGTTCCTTTCGAAGTACGCCGTATAGGCATAGAAGAAATTCGCGCCGGTAACTTTTTCGGAGTTTAACTTATGCGAGCAGCACTTGTAAGGGCCTGCGCCGACGGGAAGCTTGTTCTTATCGCCGTTCGCCACGTTCGCGTCCAACCAGTTTATATCATCACGCTTAACGCCGAAGTGCGTAGCCGTACCGTCGTATACTTTGCCGTCCTCATAATCTTTCATAGCCGCCGCTGTATATTCCTCGTTGGAATAGTAGTGCATGGGAGCGACAGAGAAGCCGAAGTTCCACTTAGCCTTGGGGTCAACGCCTACGACCTTTATTTTAAGAATATCGTGATCTTCGCTGTACGTCTTGCCGTTGAATTCTTTGGATTTGGATACGGTTATGCCCGAGATGTTGGGAACCTTATATTCTCCATCGTTCTTATTGGATCTTGCGTCCAACATGAAGTACTGCATCGCGCTGTCGGCGGTTGCGCAGTAAGTAAGGACGTGGGATATCTGACCCTGCGCCGTATTGGTCTCGTATACGTAATTTAATGCAAATTCCTTCTGAAGAGCAAGCTTTGCAATTTCCTCCGTTGTGTTATCGTGAGTGTCTACATACTCCTTAATCTTTGCCGCAGAGGTTGCTTCCGCAAATTCTTTTATAAATTCCTCGTGCACGATATCCGCACCCGCGACGCCCTTATCGGGATCGAGCGTGGTAAGGTATTTGCCTTCGGAGTCCTTGGCGTCTACTTCAACGTCGTTTTCGTTGTAATCTCTCTGATTCTGTATAAGTCCTTCGATATAGTAGAAAACCTGCCAGGGCTCGGTAAATCTGTATTCCTTATAGCTTTCTACCCAACCCGTCTCGATAGAGTTCCAGTCAGAGGTGATCTCTTCCTTGTAAAGCTCCATAACCTTTTCAAGGTCCTTCTTGCCCTGTTCGGAAAGCGTATAGTTCTTCTCAGACCAGTCTTTCAGATGGTTAACGCGCCCGAGCGCTTCGGGATAGTATTCGAGCATCGAGATGGAAGAGTTTTCATCCGCAGCGGGATCGTCCGCCCTGTAAGCCTGCATACCCTCTATCTTGGTCGAGTATATAGTGGACGAACCGCTGTACGAGGGGTCGAGATAGACGTACAGATTAAACAGAACGTCCATAACCGTAAGGTCTACGCCGTCGCTGAACTTTACGCCGTTCTTGATGAGGAATTCGTAAGTAGTGTACGAAGCGCCGTTGCTGTTGCCGCTAACGTCGCCGCTCTTGCCGTCGCTCGAGCCCAGCACGGTATCGCTGGAGCTGTAATAGGTTTCCTTGTAGTCGAGCGTTACCGTAGGGTAGTCCTCGCCGTACGCAAGCACGGGCTTTTTATCTTTACCGACGTCTACGGAAAGCATGGCAGCCTGCGTTAAGTTGGCTATTACGCCGTCGTTCTGCGACGTGTAGAAAAGCGGGTTAAACTTCTCGTCTACCGCGCCGATTGCCAGCCTTAAAGGCGACTTCTCGGGGTCGCGGTGTTCGGATGCGTTACAGCCCGACGCACCTACGGCAAGTACGCCGCACAGTCCTGCGCAAATAAGTCCTTTGAATAATTTTTTCACAATAAGTCCTCCTTGAATTGTGGTCTATACCTTTAATTTTATGGTGCTATGGTAAGGGTGGTTTCGCCCGTTACTTTGATTTGGGGGTGATTTGCCTGGAACTGCTCGTCGTTATCGCTGCCGCCGAACAGCCAGTGGCTCTTGTCCTCTACTTCCGTACCGTCCTGCTTTTTAATCTGTACGTTTCTTACTCTGTTTGAGGCGGGAATCTTTACGTGTGCGGTAATACCGCTTATTTCCAGACCCTCGATATGAGCCGAAGCGTCCAGTCCGTTGCATACCGCGTACAGACTGATATTTCCTTTCGCTGTAATATCTATCTTAATATTTTCGATTTTAAGGTTTGAAAGCTTAAAGCTTGCGCCTATAGTTCCGAATACGGAGAAATCGTTATTGATCGCGCCCGTAACCGCAAATTTAAGATTGGAGATAGTAAAGCCGTTGCCCTGCACCGTCGCGTTTACCTCTACGCCCTGATTCTTGAGTGTGAACGTTTTCGACCCGCAGTCTACGTCCGAAAGCAGATAATACTTGTTATTTGCATTTCCCAGACCGGTGAACATTGATACGACCTTGTCGGGATCGTTGGTTACTATCGTCCAGTTATCGCCGTCTATATAGTGCGAGTAAACCACGGGATTTTCGGGCTCGTCGCCCTCCGGTCTCGCAATGGAACTGGATCCTACTACGGTTTCCAGCTCTTCGTCCAGATAGCTCCTTACGAACGACGCGCCATTAAGTTTTATGGGCTCGAGAGTGGTCGGCGAATAGTATTCGCCTTTACCGAAGTTGTCCCGTCTTAGCTCCGTACCGTTCTTATATTCGTTACCATCCTTGTCCGTGTAGGTCTTGCCATCTTCGCATACGAGCTTATAAACGATTTTAAGTGCGGGCGCCCACTTTGCGCACACAATAAGGTTTTCGTCGTCCGCAACCCTGCGCGTGCTGTCCAGCCTCACGTCCGAAGGTGTTACGCGGATTTCGGATTCCAAAATCTGTTCGTCCTTGCCTGCCCTTGCGAACACGGGACGGTCCGTCACTATATCCGTTACGGCGTCGCCGTCCTCGTCCACGACGGGGAAAACCGCTTCGGTGATTTCCTGACCCTTATCGTCCTTATAGGTGTAGGTGTACATTATCTCACCGGCGTGTTCTCCGTCCTTGTAGGTTTCGGGCATATACCAACCCACCAGATCGTAACCGTCAAACGCGACGTTCATACCCTCCGTATCGTCCGATATGTCGAAGAAAGGCACTCCGTTCGCGTCGTAGCTTTCCGACTTGGGGTCGTTTTTAAAGTACAGGTCTCTGACCGTCAAGGTCGTGGACTGGTCGAATTTTCCGCCGTTGGAATAGTAGGTGACGTGCGCCTTATAGTCCGCAAGCACCTCTGCACGCCCCGGTCTGCCTATTTTACAGCCCGCAAGCGTACACGCCGCGCAGACGACGGTTATAACTATTAGCAAGTAAACCTTTAATTTCTTAGTCATTCGGTTTTTCCTTCTTCGCCGTTAGCCTTTGAATTTTCTTCGGTTTGGTTATCGGTTTCGGTTTGCTCCTCAACCTGCGTTTCAGCCTCCGCCTCTTCGGTTGCGTCCGCCTTTACTTCCTCCGAAGCGCCTTCCCCTTCGGTTGCCCCGTCAGCCTGTTTTTTGAAAAGCTTATCAAGGAACTTCAAGGTTATTACGCCCTTTTTGTTGAGGATAATCAAAGTCGCCGCAGCCGCCGCGGCAAGCACCAGAACGCCGCCTACTACTATGAGCGCGATTGCGTATGCGGGAAGTCCGCCGTTTGCCCCGTTGCCCTCCGAAACCGTAATTATAATACTCAGCGTGGTGCCCAGACCTTCCAGCGTAACCGCCTCGTCGGTAGCCTTCAGCGCTCTGTCAAACCTTTCTTCGAGCTTGAAGGTGCTGCCGTCGATAACCTCCTGGGAGTAATCGTCGTAAGTCACCAAAAGCTTTAAGCCCTTAAAGCTGAACTTTTCGCCTACGCGATAAACCGACTTGTGGGTCGAGCTTGCGTCCACCGTTACGCTGCTTACCGAAACCTTGATATTGAACGCTGCCTTGACGGGCTTTAACGCCTGCTCTATGGCAAACAGCTTGTCGATATTTTCCTGTCCGACGTATTCGCGCTGATAATCGGTCTTTAAGCCGTTATACAGTCCGTGCGCGGTCTTAACCTTTTCGGAAAATTCTTCAACGGCAGGCTTGGTTTTGTTGGAGGGCGTCCAGCTTGCTACGGTAGCCGCGCTTTCCAGACTTTCAATCAATTGCTTCAAAGCAATCGTATCGTCCTCGGGGCGCTCGCCAAGCTCGTTTCTAATACCGAAGTAGCTCCTGTATACGAAGTTATCGTAACCCGTGCCGTTCGTGGGGTAAAGTATGGTAAGCAGACTTGACCCGTTAGCCGGTACCCCGGGCGCCATTAACGCATAGTTCGCAAGATAGGTCACGAAATTGTTGTAGTAGAACGAATTGGTCGAGTAATTGCCGGCGGGTACTATCTTTTCGGAAATGCCCTCCAGCAGTACGGGCGCCGCAATGCTCTCGAACTGATAGGTCGTTATTCCGTTGCTGCTAATATCCGACTGATAGAACGCGCCCTCGCCTATCGATTTAAGCGTGTAAGGCAGAATTACCTTTTCCACTCTCGCCGAGGGAACGTTGTAGAACGCGTACGCCTGAATGGTGACCGTACCCGTCTTTACCGTGTAGGTGCGCACTCCGTTTACGTCCTCCGCCGACTTGCCCGTGGGGTAGGAGCACAGCTCGTACTTATCCGTGCTATTGCCGAGGTATCTGTACAGCACGCCGTCGTCGGAGAAGTAATTTTTGTTGCCCTCCGCAATCTTGTACTCGTAAAGCGACTTGCAACCGCTGAACGCCGACCTGCCGATATAGGTGCAGCTTGCGGGTATAACCACTCTGTTCAGCGCGCTTTCGGCAAACGCCTCGTCACCTATGCCCTCCAGTTTATCGCCGAAGGTCACTTCGTTGAGTTCCGTATTGTTGAAGAACGCGCGGTAGAATATGCTCTTTGCCGACGCGAGGTCGAGCGATTTGAACTTGATACAGCCGGCAAACGATTCGTAGCCGAACGCGGTAACCTTGTCGATACCCGTCACGGTCGTAAGCCCGTCACAGCCGCCGAACGCCTGGTTGCCTACCTCGGTTGCGTTTTTCAGATCCACGGTTGTAAGCTTGGTGCAGTAGTAGAACGCGCCGTCGCCTATCTGCTTAATGCCGCTGCCGAGCGTTACGTTCGTAAGCGAGCTTTCAACGGTTTCCTCAACCATCTGCACCTTTCCGGCAACGTAGACGTAATAAGAATAGTTAGCCGCGAAAGTATACGTGCCCGTCGTGGTCGTTGCGTCGCCGAAGGTTGCCGTAGTAAGCGCGGGGCAGAGTGCGAACACCCTCTCGCCCATAGTGGTTACCGCGGGGATATTGACCGTCGTAAGGCTTGCGCTGCGCCAGAACGCCTCTCTGCCTATCGTCCTTACGCTTTCGGGCAGGACGAGCGAGGTTATTGCCGTGCGCTGGAACGCCCTTGCGCCTATTTCTTCAAGCTGAGAGCCTTCTGCAAATTGTATGCTTACAAGCTTGCCGCAGTCCGCAAACGCGGCAGCCCCTATTTTCTTTACGCTTGCGGGTATTGATATCGTTTCGAGCGAAGTGCCCGCAAACGCGTTATCGGCTATTTCGGTCAAGCCGTCGGGCAGGGATATTTCCTTAAGACCTTCCAGTCCGTAGAACGCGCCCGCGCCTATTTTGGTTATGCCCGTAAGAATTATCTTATCAACGCCGTCCGCCATTACGCTGCCGGAGAACGCGTTGGGACCAATAACGGTCACGCCCGAGGATTCCAAGCCGTTTGCAAACGCGGCGTTTACCACGACGGGTGCAAGATACAGCGTGCCGTCCGAAACTATCGAGCCGTTCATGCTCGGTACGTTTTGGAAGACGTCGCGGCCGAGCTGCGGGTGGAACGTAGCGGCGGTAAATTCGGGAAGCTTGGTGCAGTTGCGGAAGCCGTAGTCGCCGACCGACTGTATTCCGTTGCCGTTCACTTCAAACTCCGCAATCTTGGAGCAGCCCGCAAACGCATACGCGCCTATCTGAACGTCGTCGGCGTTTATTACGACCTCGGCAAGTTTGGTACAGCCGTAGAACGCGCCGTCGGGAATACGCGAACAATTTATTTCCACTTCCTTCAACGCCGTGCAGCCCGCAAACATATAGTTGCCGAGCGCGGTGTTTGCGCCTATTTTAACTTCCGAAAGCGAAGTACAGCCTGAGAACAGATAACCGTCCGCGACGTGCAGCTCCCTCAGGTCTACCGATTCAAGCGACGTGCAGCCCGCAAAGGTCTGTTCGTGCGCGGTACCTATCGCCGTCATCTTTATTACTTCTTTAAGTCCGGTGCAATTCGTAAAGACGTCTCTGTCGAGAGTGAACACCTTACAGTTGGACAAGTCAACCGTAGTAAGCGCCGTACAGCCGTCGAACGCGCCGCGCTCTATAAGGTTGAGCGACGAATCGGCAGGCTCTATTTTATCTTCGGAAATAAAGCAAATCTTTTTAAGGTTGGTGCAGCCCTTGAACGCTCTTTCGCCGATGCTCGTAACGCTCTTGGGAATTATCACGACTTCAACGTTTAAATTATCCTCGAACGCTTCGTCGCCGATAACCGTTATAGCCTTATCCGTGGGTATGGTCAGCACGCGCACGTTGTCAAAGCTCTCTCCGCCGATAATGACGCCGTTTTTAAGCTCGCCGCCGCCTCCGCGGTATTTGGAAAGCGTTCCGCCGCTCACCGTGTAGGGGTCGACTATCGAGAGTACCACCCTTGCACTGCACGAAGGATATCCCTCCGCCGTTGCGGTTATGGTTACCATCTTTACGGTGTCGCCCTCGTAAATTACTTCAACGTTACCCTCTTGGTCTACCGTCGCCAGATTGGCGTCCGAAGTCGTCCACGTGAATTTGAGGTCTTCAACGGGGTAATACCAGGGGTCGGATTTTATTTCCAGACTGATTTTCTGCGCGGAGTTTACCCTGACGATGCCCGAAGCCTGCACGGGTGTATCCGCGTAATTTATCATGGTTCCGAAGGATACGGTGGGCACCTTAAGCGTTCTGTCGCTCTCGGTTACCGTTACCCTTATCATTTCGGTCCTGCCGTTTGCGCCCGTTGCGGTTACGGTTGCGGTGCCTGCTGCCACGCCGAAGATTTCACCGTTCTTGACAAGTACCGTATCGGGGTTGGTCGTGCGCCATACGAAGTTTGATATATTCGCACTGCCTATATTCTCGATTGAAAGCTTGGTAGCCGTATTCTTGGCAATGGTTATCTTGTCGCCCTGCGCAATTTTGAAATCGGTGGGACATACGGAGGTTTCCGCCAGATTGGGCGCCGTGTCGATTGCGTACACGTTGTGGTTGAGCGCGTAGTCGTCAATCTCGACGAACAGCCTGCCCTTATAAGTTTCGTAGAATTCGGTAACGTCAATCGAAACGGTGTTGGTCGTATTCTTCTTGGGATTGAATATAGGAGTTATATATTCGGTTGCAAGCTTGAGCGACTGCGTTTCGGTCGAGTCGGCGTAGTCCGAATAGCAAAGTATTACCGCCTGGGGATAGTGGTTGTCGTATATATCGAGGTCGAGATAGATTTTCTGACTCTCTTTGCCGCTCTCGTCCTTGCGGTCCTGATACCTTATGCGGCTGTCGACGAGTATGGGCGCTTCGTAGTCGATGTAGAAATTCATCGAGAATACGTTGTCCTGATATACGCCAAGCTTGTTGCCCTTTTCGTCGGTAGTCGTGCCGTTCTTATAGTCGTCGTAGCTGAAATAGAACTCGAAGTCCATTCTGTACTTGCCGTTGGCGGGCAAGCCCATTTCGTCGCTGCGCAGCTCCAGAAGCACCTGCGCGGGTATGGAGCTTCCGCCCGAAGCGGTCGCCTTGCCTACCCTGTAAACTTCCCTTACTTCGTTGCCGTCGGCGTCGGGAACTATTTCGCCGGTATCGACGTTGGTAAGCTTATAGGTCACGACCTCGGCGTTTCTCAAAAGTCCGGCGTACAGCGCCTTAATACCCGTGGTGGTCAGATAGTTGTTGTTATCCGACGCGGCTATGAAATCGTTGAAGCGCGATATGGATATATGCTCCTCGTCGGTATAAACGTACTCCGCGGTGTGCTCCTTGTCCTCGTCCTGAAGATAGAGGAACGAACCGAGGGGAATGGTCATCTGCTCGTTATAGTAGTAACCGTACGCCTGCGTTGCCCACACTCTGGGCTGTTTTCTGTCCTCGTCTTTGAGCGAGGTATCCTTTGCGTCGGCGGCAATCTCGAAGCAATCCAAGTCGAGCATGGGCGCGGCTTTCCAGTCGCCGTAGAAGCCCATGAACGGCAGGGTCAAATCGCACTGGTCGCCCTCGCCCTTGAGCTGCAGGAAGCCTTCCACGAACATACCGTTTTTAAACGTGTCGTCAAGATATTTCTTTTCCGCCGTGCTCAGCTTGAGCGTAACTTCTATTTTTTTGCTTTCGCCCTTGGGAACGTAAAAGCCGCCGCCCTCGGGAACGTTTCTTCCGTCAATCGTCCAGGTCGCGTCGTCGCCGAACAGATAAGCCTTTTCGGCAACCGACCTGCCGTCCGCGCCCAGCGTTTCGGTCATAAATATGCTGTTGGTTTTGAACGAAAGCGTTGAATCGCCGAAGTTTTTAACGTAGAACTTAATCGTGTACTCACCCTTCTTTGCGGGGTCGTCGCCCAGCTCCGCCTTGGGTCTGCCGTCGTCCTCGCACATCTTATCCGCCTCGTCGGTGTACAGATATGCTTTGGTCGAGTAAACGTTTTTCAGAGTCGCAAGTCCCGCGCCCTGTTTCCTGGGCGAATAGGGAAGCTTGTACTGGTCGTATACGAGCGTTGCCGTACTCATCATAATATTGTTGGTGAGTTTGGTAAGCGCAAGCTCGTCGTTATTGGTCGTGCCCTGCCACAGCGCCTGCTCGTTATTTTTCAGATAGCTCTTAAAGAGAGCCGCAAAGCCCGCAAGGTTGGGGCACGCCATGGACGTACCGCTCATCTCGTCGTAGCCGCCCGCAACGGTGGAAGTTATTTCGCCGCCGTGCGAGGTGATATCGGGCTTAAGCTTCAGGTCGGGCGTGGAACCCCAGGACGAATAGTCGTTCATAAACGGTCCCGCAAGGAACATTCTGTTAAGCGTTATCGTACCCGTCGTTCTTCTGGTAGAGCCCGAACCCGTAAGCTTGAGTCCCGCGTCCATATTGACCGAAATCGCGGGGATACGGTTATCAAGGTCGCCGAGCGACATTCTTATCGAACCGGAAACGTTGTTGTAAACTATAATCGCGTCCGCACCGTTATCCCTTGCCTTTTCAATCTTATCCTTGAAGGAAGTGGTGCCGCGCTTTACGACGGCAATAACCTTGCTGTAATCGCCCTTGTTGGCAATTTCCCTCTTTATGCTCGTGGTGTAGTCGCCCGCAGCGCCCGTGCCCGGAATTACGACGTATTTAAACGTTGCGTTGGTCTTATAGCCGGGATCGGTCGGGTCATCGCCGAGCAAATCGTTGATAAAGTTATAAGCGTCCGAGTCCTCGTTGCGCGATTCCTCGTAATATATGGCGTCGCCGCCCGTCACCGACTGACCGCTGTACGTTGCGTTTGCCAGCAGATAGGAAGAACGCTGACCGTTGATACTTGCAACCGACATTGCGCCCGTAAATGTTGAAGGCGCGCCCACCGTACCCGAGTCGGGGTTGGTGGCAAGGTTGGTACCGAACGCACTGCCGTAGCCTGCGGAGAATTCGTTACTTGCCGCAACTATAAGCGATATGCCCTGTGCCCTTATCTTTTCGTAAACGGCTTTCATCAGCCGTCCCTCGTCGTCCAGCTGCAGCGAGCTTGAAGAGAAGCCCGAGCTGGTGCCAAGCGACATATTTATAACGTCAACGTTCAGGTTGCAGCAGTCCTCGAGCGCGTCGAGAATATCCACCGCCTCCGCGCCGCCTATTTCGGTTGAGTCGAGGTTGTCGGAGAAAACCTTGCAGATGACCAGCTGCGCTTCGGGCGCAACGCCGCGGAAGGTAATTTCGTTGCCGTTCTCGTCCTTTTCTATATAGCCGTCCTTATTGGTGTAGCTGTCCGCTTTACCCGCAACTATGCCCGCAACGTGCGTGCCGTGCTGGGAATAGGAAGGATAAACGTCGGTGTCGCGGTCCGCATAGTCGTAAGCAAACGGAACCTTGATATTGACGTAGACGTCCGAAACGGTTGCGCCCGTCTTTTCCGCCGTGAAGTCCTTGCCGTCCATCAATTCGGAGATGTCGTCTTTGGTAAACCTTGCGCCCGTCCTGCTTGCCTCTTCCATCTGGTCGGGGCTGAACGCGGGGTGCGTGTAATCGAGACCGGTGTCGAGTATTGCAACCGTCATTCCGCTGCCGTCGGCTTTATCAAGGTATTCGGAGGAATTGTAAATACCGCTGGCGTATATATTGCTGTAATTTTCCTGCGCACCGTCCGAAGCCGCAATAGCCTGGGGGCGCGCGTAGGTCGAGCCGACGGTTACCGTCGAAACGCCCGATATGCCCCTTATGGTCTTTACAGCCGAAAGCTTGACGTCGATTGCAACGGCGTTGGCTATGGTCGAGTAATTGCTCCTTAACGTATAGCTTACGCCCGACCTTTTAAGCTTGTTCAGAAAGCCCGATTGCTCTCTTTCGATTTCTGCCTTCGCCTGCCTTTCGTCTACGTCGCGGTCCGATACGGCGCCGCCTTCCAAGGTAATGATAAGCGTGCGGGTAACGTTGGAATAATCTACCGACGCCGTATCGTTTTTGATAACGTCCTTATTGAGATTATCCAGCTTTATCTGCGATAAATCGACCTTGCCGTTAACGTTTTCGAAGTTCAGGCTGCGGACGTCGGAAGCCTGCGCCGCGGTACTTTTACCCGCGAACGCAAACACCTGCCCCGCTATTAAACTTGCGGACATTAACGCCGTAAGCCCTATGCACGCCGCCTTGCGGCAGACTGCCTTGCGTGATTTTATTTTCATCTATTCCTCCGGAGCGCCCCGAGCGGACGCCTATGAAAATGTGAGTTGAATATTTATTCTGATAGGGCGAGGTAGTAAGTTACCCCTTCTTTTTTAATGGTGCCTTTATATTTCTGATTGGAATTTACGGCGGTTAAAGTCACCTCGTTTTCACCGTCTATCTGATAGGTGTACGCCGCTATCAGTTCGTCGCCGTCCTTACGGTAAAGCGTAGATACGCCGTCGAATATCAATCTGAGATTATCGCCTTCGGGAACGACCAGCGTTACTTCCCTTTCGTACAGTGCGTTAAGATCTTGCAGATAGTACCCGTCGCCGTCCTTGAAGTAGTCGCCGAAGCTCGATCCGACGAACGTCTTGCCGCCGTCAACGCTGATATAGGGAACGCCGAACGCGTTTATCTTGTAATAGTATTCGGTTTCCGTGCCGTCCGCCGCCTTGAATACCGCCTTACCCGAACCGTAAGCGCTGTTGCCCAGACCGTTGAAGGTCCAGCTCGTAAGGTTATCGGAGTTGTTGTACGTACCCTTCCACTCATCTACGAGGCTACTTCTCAAAGCGTTGCGGCTAAGATATACGGAAACGCTGTTCTGTCTTATACTTATTTCATTGCCGCCCAAAAGACCGATGGTGGTCACCAATTTTTCTCCGCCGACGTCCTGGGTATAGGTAAGCGTTGCGGTAACGGGATTGTAAACGAAGTAATACGTGCCCGCAAATTCGGGGTCGGAATACGTCACCTTTGCTTTAAAGGCTTCCGCAACCTCCGTTATATTTAGGCAATAATCCGTGCCCGCTACCAGCCATTCGCCTACGAAGCCGGACTTGAACGTAAGCGTTTTACCGCCCAGAGTGAAGCCGTTTTCGTCAGCCCTAAGCTCGTTGCTTCCCACGGTTACGACGCCGCCCCTTACCGTATAGCTAAGCTCGGTTCCGTCGGATACGGTCACCGTGCCGGTCAGGTATCCTTTACCGTCAAACTTATAGGTGGTATCGCCCTCGTACAGGGTCACGCCGTACCATTCGTCGCGCCTTGCAAGGGTAACGTCGTTCGCAATCGAAACGGTACCTTCAAGTTCGTCCGGCGAGAGGCTGTAAGTGTTGCCGCCTACGGTCACGCCGTCAGGCGTGTAGGTTCCCCTGTGCGTTACACCGAGGTCGTCCGTGATTATTACTTCGGCTTTGCCCGAAACGGTTTTGCCGTCGAACGTAACCGTATCTACCTTAATATCACCAAGCTGAGCCGCATTGCCTACCCACGTTCCCCTGTAATTATCGTACAGAAGGAATTGCGCGTCTTCGTAATACGCCGAGTAGTGCATCGAATAGAATATGCCGCTCGCCTTACCGCTCGCCGAATCAAGAACCAGTTCGCCGTAGGTACGGTCCTGAACGTATACTCTCAGGCTGGTGCCGTAGGAATCGGTAAACACGTCGTACTGCGCGCTCAGGCTTACCACCTGATTGCCGGCGTACGAAATGGTTGCGTCGCCGTAACCGTTTCTGCCCGCGCCGTCCAGAGTGACTTCTATGCGCTCTTTTCCTGAAGTGAAATACCACGTTCCGGTAAAGCCGTCGTCCAGATAATATTGCTTGCCGTTTATTTCAAGTACGCTGTTTTCGTTAAGGCTTGCCGTATATGAATTTCCGCCGACGCTGAACGTACCGTCGGGATTGTAAGTCGAAGTTGCAATTAAGCCGCCCTGCTTGTATCTCAGCGCACCGAAGCCGTCGAACTCGAACCATACGTCCGAATTTGCCGTCGCACGCCATAAGCCTGCAAAGCCGTCCTTAAGACTAACGTTAACGTTGCCCACCTTTACAACTTTGCCGTTGGACAAGGTTGCCTCCGCACCGCCGTTGCCGCCGTCGTATATAATTTCCACGTCGTTGCCGGATACGGTATAAGTGAAGCTCTGCCTTACCTTGCGCGCGTTGGTGAACACGCCCGTGCCGCCCTTGTTGAACACGTAGGTCGAGCCGTCGCCGTTCGCCCTGTATTCGCCGTAAACGAAATTATCACTCTGCCTTACGACGGTAAGCTGCATTTCCCTTATAACTTCAACCTGGTCTTCCTCGGTGGAGTTGACGACGTCGACCATCATAGTCTTGCCCGAAAGGATAAACCCTTCGTCGGTCTTTACGCCCCTGAACGTGCAGTAGCCGCCGTTTATTTCTTCCATCGTGTAAAGAAGATTTGCACACGCGCTGTCGATAAGCGTTATTTCGTTTCCGTCGTAGGTATATTTGCTTCTGTAAGTCAGACCGCCGTTCCTGAAGAACACGTTGCCGTTTGTGTCAAGCTCCATATACGCGCCGTTGGAATAGGTTGCGTCGCTGACGTAGTACTTACCAGCCACTTCGCTGTAGTCCGCAAAATCGACGAACAAAGTCGTTTGTTTTGCGGCGGGCACGAAGCCGTAGGGCACTTTCTTAGTAAGCGCCGTATCGAAGTAATAGCCCCAGCTCAGCTTGTCGCCTAAGCCGTTCGTTTCGTATTCGGGAAGCACGTGCGAATACCAGTCGTGTATGGGAGGTCTTTCCGATACCTCGTAGGAATACGTACGCTGGAAATCGCCCCATACTGCCCTGACGTTAACCGTCAGCTCGCGCTTTTCGTATAAGATGCGGGCAACCGGCTGAATGGTGGGCAAATCACCGGTGAATATCCAGTCGTATTCCGACCAGCCAAGCGTTTCGGTGAACATTGCCGCCGTGGCGCCCGACCTCTTGGACTGGTTGTTGTACAGAACCGCGCTCGAGGAATTTACCGCAATCGCACCCTTTTCCGCAGAGTGTCCTATAACGCCGTCGTAAGCTTTGCCCGTATCCTCGTATATTGAGCCGTGAACGCTGTTCGCGCTAAGTTTGCCGTTAGCAACGTAGCACGAAACTATAGCCGAATCCTCGTCGGCAAAGCCCGCAATGCCGCCCGCGTAGGCAACCATATAATCGGAGGAAACCAACGCGCTTGAAATGGTGTTGCTTGCCGATACGATTGAAGTGGAATAGCAGTTCGTAATGCTGGAATATCTGCCCAGCGTGCCCACTATGCCGCCCGCGTGCATCGCGCCGTAGATGTTGCCCGTAGAATAGCTGTTTACGACGTAGCCTATCGCGTTGGTATTTGCCGAAACGAGATAGCCGACCAAGCCGCCCGCCGAACGGGGGCTGCCCGTGCCTTCGATATTGACGTTAGTCGAACACGACCGCACGAAGGAATCGTAGGCTACCGTCGTGGAAGAATCCAGGTTAACGTAAGCCGCCTGCAGGTAGCCTGCAAGACCGCCCGTAAATATTATCTGGTTGTCGTCGCCGAACGCGATAATATCGCCGTCCGCATGGCAGTTGGTAATCTGAACGCCTATGCCCGAGCCGACAAGCGAGCCCGAAAGCGACCTCGTTTGCGATTCGCCGGGGTGAACGCGCACTTCGTAATCCTTTAAAGTCAGATTTTTGATAACTACTGGCGAAGCGGTCGTAGGCACCGCGTTTCCGAAAAGTCCGACGGCGGTAAGGTATTCGTTCTGATAGTTTTCCTGGTTTATAACCTCGTCGGTAATGAAGAAATTGCTTATCGTCTTGCCGTTGCCGTCGAACGTGCCCATAAACGCGGCGCTGTCGTTAGACCCGTCGCCTATTACGAACATCTGCGCGCCCTGCATATCGATATCGGTTGCAAGCTTGTAATGTTTGGTTCTTAAATCGACGTAATAGTCGTCGTTGACCACTACCGCCAGATAGAACATATCTATGGGGCGGGAAAGCAGGTAAGGGTCGTCCTCCGTACCCGAACCGCAGTCTTTGCGGAAGAAAAAGTTATCCTCCTGTACCAGACCCGAAACTCTTACCGTGCTGTCGGAAGTGATATCTTCAACCGTGTACACGCCGTTTTTATCAGGTTCCAGCACCTCGTAGCCGCAGTTTACCGAACACGACTGTACGTAATAGGGGCTGATGTCAAGCTTGAATTTAAAGTTGCTGCCGCCTTCTAAACGCACCTCGTCACCCAGCTCGTTGCCCTTTTCGTCGAGGTAAGTAATCCAGCGCTCCTCGCGCCTGTACTCTCCGTCGCTTCCCAGAACCTCCTCGAATTTATCCAGCGTAAGAGTGTAAATTCCGTTAAGACCGCTTGCGGAAACTTTGGTCTCGCGGTTCATAATAAACGAATAAACTCCGTTTTCGTCGGGAGTAAGCGTGGTGCCGTCGCTTAAAGAAATTACGGGCTCGCCTATGGTGCTTGCGCCAAGCGAAACGGTAAAGCGAACCTCCACTCCCTTTTTAACCGTACCGCCGTTTTCGAACTCGGCAAGCCTGTCCTGCAACACGTAGTCGATGCCGGGGCCTTCGAAAATCAACTGGTAGTACTTGGGAGCGGTACACGCCGCCGCGCCGCACAGGCACGAAACGCCCGCCGCAGCGACTAAACCGAGCATAGCTTTTTTGAATTTATTCATAATTTATTCTCCGCGGAGCATAAAGTAATTTTAACGAATTTTTATGCGCTTAAAGGGACGCAAACCGCACTTTAAGGCAAAATGCGGACTATGACCCTATTTTTTCATTCTCTTCTATATTATCATAAAGTCAAGCATAATGCAAAAAAATAAAGCCCTTTTGCGACAATAATTTTATATAAAAATTACTTATAACCGCATTCAATTACGGTTACCTAACTATTTTATGCAAAAAACGGGTGTATAAACGCATAATTATCAATTATAGTAAAGGGGCGCGCCCGTGC
>JAIDIR010000240.1 GCA_029052615.1 Clostridia bacterium
ATTATTTGTGAATTTAATCCCTTTCATAACGGTCACTCATATCTGCTGAGGCGTGCGCGCGAGTTGAGCGGCTGCGACGCGGTGCTGTGCGTGATGAGCGGAAGTTTTACGCAGCGCGGAGAAATATGCCGCACGGACAAATTTTTGCGCGCAAAGCACGCGGTTTTATGCGGCGCAGACGCGGTTGTCGAACTGCCCGCCCCCTTTGCCGTTGCGCCTGCGGAAATTTTTGCAAAGGGCGCGGTTGGCGTTATTTCTTCGATACCGCAGGTCAAATGCGTTGCGTTCGGCTGTGAGAGCAGCTGCGAGGACGGCGAAAAATTTAAAAGTGCCGTCAGAATTCTGTCTAGCGAGAGCGCGCTTTTTAAAGCTACGCTGGAAAAGCATCTCAATTCGGGCGAGAGCTATATAAAGAGCTACGGCGCGGCGTTCGAAGCGTGCGGCGGCAACGGCGAATTGCTGTCCTCCCCCAATAACGTGCTGGGCGTGGAATACGCTAAGGCGGTTTTAAGCTCGGGCGCGGATATAAAAATTTTGCCCGTAAAGCGCGTGGGCGCGGGCTTTAACGACGAGAAGCTTGCGGACGGATATTCTTCGGCGAGCGGTATACGCGCAAACGCGGACAATCCCAAAATTAAAAACGAAATGCCCGAATGTTCATACGGCGACTTTGTAAAATCGTGCGACAACGGCGAGAGGTTCCGCCGCCTTGCCGCGGATTGGCTGTACCTTTGCGACAAGGAAAATTTAAAGCGCGTTTACGGCTGTACCGAGGGGCTGGAAAACAGGCTGAAAAGTCTTGCGTTCGGGCACGGTTTTGAAGAGATTGTGGAACTTGCGTGTTCCAAGCGCTATTCCAAGGCGCGGATAAGGCGCATACTGACGGCAAATCTTTTGGGCTTGTACGCCGACCAAACGCAGGAATTCTTGCAGGGCGGTTTGCCCGTAAAGGTGCTTGCGGTCAAAAAGGAGCGCGCGGACGAGCTGCTTCCTCTTTTGACGGTTGCGCCCGAAAACGCCGAAAGCGCGCAGGCGTGCGGGCAATTATCATCAAAAGCCTACGGGCTATGGCGGTATTTAAGCACTCCGCTTCTTCTCGACAACCCCAACGAAAAAATGATTTTGGTGTAAAAAAAGGCGTGCCTTGAGGCACGCCTTTAAAATACGTATTTATTCAACTTAAAACGCCGCCACTAATGCCGCGCATTTAATTATAGTTACGGCAGATCCCCACACTATACCGATAACACTCAAAATGATGCCTGCCAAAGCAAGCCCCTTATAAGGCGCACCGTCGTGTACCGCCTTCTGATAACCCAAAATCGAGCAAATCAAACCAGCGATAGCAATAAAAAACGAAAGAACAAAGCCCACTATCGCTATCGTGTTTTCGCCCCTCGTACTTTTATTGTTGGTATTGCTAACGTTATTGTTCGCCCTCTCTACAGGTACTCCGCAATAAGGACAAACGGACGCGTCGTCGTTAATTTTTAAACCGCAATTTTTGCAATACATTGTATTTTCTCCAGCGTGTTCGTGATTAAATTATGCTCCCGATATGCTTGAAAGTCAAGTGTTTTTTTAAGCTTTTCTTTCTTCGTTTATTATTAGCGACGGCATACGTTCTTCCTCGCCGTCGATATGCCAGTCGTCAAATCCCTCTTCTATGAAAAACACGGTTTGAAGCATATCAAGCTGTGCGCTTATTTTAAGATCAAGCTCGGACTGACCGAATTCGGGTTTACCGCGGAAAGCATCTATTTCTTCGAACGTGCGCGGATAACCTTCGGGCTGTAATCCCTTGAAACTTCCCGCTTGTTCCAACTTAGCGTATACGTCGTCGGAAAAAACCGGCTTTGCAAGTTGAAGATATTCTACGTAAGTCATTCCTTCCCAATGCGGCACGGCACGCACGACTTTTTGCCACGCGTTTTCAACCTGCGTGCCCAAATCGTATAATTTACTCAGTATTACCGCTCTCTCGTTTCGGGTGCGGACGGGGAGTTTTTTGTACCTTTCAAGCGTTTCGGCATACAGCTTGGTTTTGACTATTTCACGGCGGCAGAAGTCGGACACCTTATTTAAAAACTCTTCGTCAATATCTTCGTACCCCTCGTGCGAGCAGGTCGAATACACTTTCTTAC
>JAIDIR010000241.1 GCA_029052615.1 Clostridia bacterium
GGCAAGGATAAAAACGGTTCGCTTGCCGAAGTGTACGCAAACGACGGCAGATTTATAGGCAAGGGCTACATAAACCACGCTTCCAAAATTTTGGTGCGCGTGTTCATCCGCGGAAATCAGGTCGACGACAAGCAGTTTTATATGGACGCGATAAGCCGCGCCAACGCCTACAGGCAGAGGCTGGGATACGATAACTGTTACCGTATGGTCTTTGCAGAAGCCGATAATCTGCCCGCGCTTATAGTCGACAGATACGGCGACGTGCTGGTAATTCAGTGCCTCTCCCTCGGCATAGATTTGCGCAAGAAGCTTATTTGCGAGTGCCTTACAGAGCTGTTTAATCCCAAAGGAATTTATGAGCGGAGCGACGTTGCGGTGCGCAAAAAAGAGGGCTTACCCGAGGTTAAGGGACTTTTGTACGGCGAGGTGGGCGACTACTGCCAGATTGAAGAAAACGGCGTGAAGATGCTGGTTGACGTCAAGAACGGACAGAAGACCGGGTACTTTTTAGACCAGAAGGAAAACAGGTTTGCGGCGCGGAAATACTGCCGGGGCGCAGGCGAGGTTTTAGACTGCTTTTGCAACAGCGGCGGCTTTACTTTAAACGCGGCGACGGTTGCAAAAAAGGTTATTGCCTGCGACATATCCCCCCTTGCACTTAAAAACGTTGAGGACAACGCCAGGCTGAACGGCTTTGAAAACGTTGAAACGCTGCAGGGCGACGTGTTCGAGGTGCTGCGCAATTTCAGAAGAGAAAAGCGCGCGTTCGACACGGTTATTCTGGACCCGCCCGCGTTCTGCAAGACGGCTGACGAGGTCAAGGACGCTTACCGCGGTTACAAGGACATTAACCTTACCGCAATGAAGATTGTGAAAAGCGGCGGTTTTCTTATTACCTGCTCCTGCTCGCACTATATGACCATGCCGCTGTTTGAAAAGATGCTTATAGAGGCGGCGCGTGAAAGCGGACGAAATGTGCGCAGCGTCGAGGTCAAGACGCAGGCTCCCGACCACCCCTCGCTTTTATGCGCGGACGAAACGCAGTACTTGAAATTTTTCGTGTTGCAGGTTGAGTGAAAATTATGAAAGATAAAGATATCAAAAAGGTTGCGGTAGTTACCGGCGCCACGAGCGGCATAGGGCTTTGCGTGGCTAACAGACTTTTAAAAAACGGTTACACCGTTTACGGCATTGCGCGCAGGCAATTTTCGGGTGACTTCGAATGTTTTTGCGCTGATGTGTGCGACCAAGACAGGACTGCCGAAATATTGAAAACGGTTTACGAACGCGAGGGAAAAATAGACGTGCTCGTCAACAACGCGGGCATGGGCGTTGCGGGGGCAATCGACGAGATTTCCGCCGAAAATATAAAAACCATTTGCGACGTTAACCTGACGGCTTTGTGCGTGCTGTGTTCGCAGGCGGTGCCCTATATGCGTGAGGGCGGAAAGATTATAAACGTTTCGTCGGTCGGGGGTATTATCCCTCTGCCCTATCAGGCGCTGTATTCGGCGACCAAGGCGGGCGTTGAAGTTTTTTCGCGCGCGATTGCAACCGAATTGAAGCCTAAGAAAATAAAGGTGTGCGCGATATTGCCCGGCGACACCAAAACGGGGTTTACCGCCGCGCGCATTTGCGAGGGCGAAAACAAGCGCGCCGAACGCTCGGTGAAAAAGATGGAGCACGACGAGCAGCACGGCAAAAGCCCCGAGTACGTTGCGAAAGTTATCTGTAAACAGATAAAGCGCAAAAACCCGCCCCTGCGCGTGAGCGTGGGCGGGCTGTCCAAGTTCGAAGTTTTTCTGGCTAAGACGCTACCAGTGAGATTTGTAAACTTCGTGGTTTCCAAAATATACGGATAAAATTACGGGGCGCAACCGCACGGTTGCGCCCCTCTTTACTATTTCAAAATTAAATTGCCCAGTTACCGTCCTTGAAAATCTGCACGCGCTTGCCGTCGGTGGTTACGCCGACGATGGACATATCCTTGCTGCCTATCATAAAGTCGACGTGAATCATGGAATTGTTTACGCCCAGCTTGTTGCACTCCTCGTTGGAATACTGCTCGTAATTTTCCAGACAGTTGTTGAAGCCCCTGCCGAGCGCCAGGTGGCAGCTTGCGTTCTCGTCGAAGAGCGTGTTGTAAAAGAGTATGCCCGTATTGTTTATGGGCGAGTCGTAAGCAATGAGCGCAACCTCGCCGAGGTACGCCGCGCCCTCGTCCATTGCTATCATCTTTTCAAGCAAGTCCTGATTTTTTTCAGCGCCTACCCTGACCGCCTTGCCGTCCCTGAATTCCACCCAGAAATTTTCGATAAGCTTGCCCTGATAGGAAAGCGGTTTTGTGGCAACGACCTTGCCTTCCGCCCTGCCCTTCATGGGCGTTGTGAACACCTCCTCGGTGGGAATATTGGGATTGAAATAGACGTTTGCGCCCAGCGTGGTTTCGCCGCCGCCGCAGAAAATTCCCTTCCGGTTAAGTCCCACGGTAAAATCCGTGCCGTTGGACGACTTGTATTCCAGCCTGTCAAACTTGTACTTATTTAAAAATTCGCATCTTTGAGCGAGCTTTGCGTTGTGCTTTTCCCACTCCGCAACGGGGTCCTCGGTCACACGGGAAGTGTACAAAATAGCCTCCCACAGTTTTTCGACCGCCTCTTCAACGGGCAGATTGGGGAAAACCTTATGCGCCCACTCCTTGCCGGGCACCGCCGCTATGCACCACTGGTACTTGTTTTCGATTGCGTCGCGGTAGGGCTTGATTATCGGATAACGCGCCATATTCGCCTTGGAAATCTTTTCGTTGTCCGTGCCGCTCAGTCCGTCGGGGTCGTCCGAATCGAGCCACAGAAGACAGGAAAGATTGTCCACTCTGGACTGCCACTCCGCCTTTTCGATATCGGTCACCTGCGAAAGCGTTTCGAGCGAACGGTGAATATAATTGAGCTTGGCAACGGGCATATAGCTCCACTTGACCGTGACCGTTTCAGCGCCCAGCTTATAGCACTCCTCCACGACCATAGCCACGAATTCGGGCTGGTCGAGCCCGCACTGAATAACTACCTTTTGTCCCTTTTTAACGTTAAGTCCGCTGCCCGCAATAAGGCGCGCGTACCTTTGAAGACGTGTCTTTTCCATTTACTTTTCGTGTGCCTCCTTTACAATCTGATAAGCCACGGCTATAAGCTCCTCCTCGGAAGCCTGCGGATTCTGACCTATGTACCAGGTCATATCGTCGATTTGCTCGTCGTTTTCAAGCACCATCATAATGGCTGCTATAGTCTGCTTTGCCGCACTGCGCGCATACAGCGACATACCGAGAATTCTCTGTTTTTCGCTGAGTTTGTATTCTTCGCCGCTCACTTTAATTTTACCCCTGTTCTTTGATTTGTATAGCAGAATTTTACCACAAAATTCCTTTTCAGTAAAGAAAAATGCGGGACTTAATGAATAATCTTTGCAGCAAGTCGTTGACTTTAATTAAAGCGTGTTGTAAAATTATAACGTTATAAATAAACTATAGGAGAGAAATTATGAGTAAACCCCAAATCAAGTACAACAAAGCACCGCTGATTATTATGCTTTGCCTTACGGTAGCGTTTGTTATCGCGGCGGCGCTGTGCTTCATCGTTCCCAAAATGATTAAGACCAACGCTCCGGTTCAGCTCGTTGACAACAAGTTGACGATGACTTACGGCGGAACCGACGGCGTGGACGATTTTTATTTCCTTAAAGGCGAGCTTAAAAACGTTTCCGACGAGACCATAACCATCGACAGTATCGGCGGAATGGAAGTAAGTTTCAGCAAGACCAATATAAAATTCAACGATTGCTGGATGCTTAAACCCGGTCTGCCCGATAACGCAAACCTTGAAAACCGCGCAAATTATATCGATATAGTGCTTGAACCCGGCGAAACCTACGATTTCGTCAATAGCACCAATTGTCTGACAGGCAAAACTGCCGTGACCAAGCTGCTCGTTAATCTGGACGGAACGTCTTACAGCGTTTACATAATCCCCAGTTACACCACCGCTCTTATCGTAGTGTTCATAATCTTTGCGATTATCTTCCTCGTTCTTGCGTTTACCCAGAATAAAAATCAGCGCAACGTTGCTTTAAGGCAGCAAGCGGCTCTGGAGATGTGCTCGGCAAACGGTCAGCAGTGCTATATCGTAACCGTTAACGTTGCCGACAAGGACGAAAAGAAGAAAGCCGCCGCAAAGAACGCGGGCTGGATTATCGGAGGGCTTATCGGCGCTTTGATTACCGGCAGAGGCGTCGTTTCGGTTTCTTCCGGCACCACCAATATGGAGTTCGTTCTCAGCGAAAATTCGCTTCACGCAATCAAGAGCGATTCGTCGCCCGCAGCGCCTCAGCTTACCCCCGTTACGCGCAACGATTTGACGGTTGCTTCCATACTGACCAAAAAGAACAAGGTTATAGTTAAGAGCGCGGACGGCAAGCAGACGCTGACCTTCTTCCACGATAAGAAGTCCCCCCTTACCGTCGAGCAGATTGCCGAGTATCTGAACAACATCTTCGTTAAGCCCCTTCCTCAGCCCGAGGTTAAAGCTGCCGAAACGGCTGAAAAGCCCGAGGTTGACCCCTTTGAGGACTTGGCGACCGAGAAAACGGCAAGCGAGCAAACAAGCGAAAGCGCAGATAAAACTGCGGCTGACGAAAGCGGCAAGACCGACGCGGAATAATATTTAGCGCGGAATTTTGTTTGACTGAAAACACAGAAAAATAATATAATATTAAAGTAGCCGCGTTAGCGCGGCTGCGTGACGAGGCGTAGCGCAGTTGGTAGCGCGTATGGTTCGGGACCATAAGGTCGTGGGTTCAAATCCCGTCGCCTCGACCAAAAAAGGAAAGCCGAAAGCGGAAAACCGCTTTCGGCTTTTTTGTCGTAGATTAGTTATCAGGTTGCAAGGAAACCCGCCGCACGCAGGGAAGCAAGCAACGCGTTTAACTGCGTTCCCACCTCTTCGGGCGTGGGCGTGCTCTCGACGTCGGCAACCGCCGCCGCAGGAGTAATAGTTGCCTCCGGACCAGTGGCACCGGTGGGACCGGTTACACCGCTGGGGCCGGTCGGACCTGTGGGACCCGTTACACCGCTGGGGCCGGTCGGACCTGTGGGACCCGTTACGCCGCTGGGACCAGTCGGACCCGTGGGACCCGTTACACCGCTGGGGCCGGTCGGACCTGTGGGACCCGTTACACCACTGGGACCGGTCGGTCCGGTTACTCCCGTGGGTCCTGCTATACCAGTGGGGCCCGTAGGACCTGCTATACCCGTAGGTCCGGTTGCGCCAGTCGGACCAGTTGCACCCGTGGGACCAACGGGGCCGGTGGGACCTGTCGGACCGGTTACGCCCGACGTGCCCGTGGCGTACCTTATGGTTTCAACAACCCTGCCGCCGCTGCAGCCGCAACCGCCGCCGCAGCCGCAATTGCAGGCGAAAAAGATTTTTAAAAGTTTATCGATCATTTATTAAATTTTTACCTCTTGGTTAGTTTTGTCTGAAAATATTTTTTATTGTGGAGATAGCTGGGGTCGTCGGGCTTAGCCTTTCCCGCTATTTCGTTATAGTGTACCGCAAGCTCGTAGTCGCCCAGCTTATCGTGCAGTATGCACAGCCTTATTGCGGGGATATACGACAGATAATCGACGTTGACGAAGCCCCCGTTTTCAATACTTTCGGGCGACGCGAGGGCGCGTTCGTACCAGTATATTGCGGTACGAACGTCGTTTTTGCCCTCGAAATACCGTGCAAGAATACAGCAGTCCTCGGCATGCGGAAAGGAGATAGTAAACGCATAAACGAGGGCGCGCACGGCTTGCTCCTCATTGCCCAGCTTGCATAACGCGCAATAGATAGTGCGGCACGCCTCCACCTTGTTTTCCTCCCAGCCGTCGCCGGCAAGGAAGTCTTTAAGCACGGCAATGCACTCGACGTACATCGAGTTGAAAAACAGCTCCCGCCCGTAATAAAACTTCTGGCGCGGGTCCAGCGGCAAGCCGCGGGATATTAGGTTCTGATAAATGGCAAGGTTGCGCCGCGCGGGATTTTGTTTTACCTTTTTATGATAGATGCTCGCGTCCGAATATATTTGCCGTCCCGAAACGTTGACGACCCCGTGCACCTCGCCCTCCCACTTGAAATTCATGGAACGGCGGAAAATGCGCTCGCGGAAATAGACGTACGACGGCATATCGCCGTCAAACGCCGCCACGTATTTTAAATACGCCACGTCAAAGTCGTTGCACTGCTTTAACGCCGCGATTTTTTTCGCGTTCATTTCCGATATAATGTCGTCGGCGTCCAGCCACATAACGAGGTCGCACGAGGCAAGCGAAAAGGAATAATTGCGCGCGGCGGCAAAGTCGTCGCTCCACTTGAAGAACGCAACCTTGTCGGTATAGGAGCGGGCTATTTTTACGGTGTTATCCACCGAGCCGGTATCCACTATTATAATCTCGTCGGCGAACGGTCGAACGCAATCGAGACAGCGCGCAAGGGTCAACTCCTCGTCCCTTACAATCATACAAACACTTAAAGTCATAATAAAAAGGCGGTATTACATTATATGAAAGCTTTATGCATAAAAGTTATAATTGTGCTTAAATACTTGCAAAAGATTATGCGCCGTGATATACTTT
>JAIDIR010000242.1 GCA_029052615.1 Clostridia bacterium
GCAATACCGTTTTCTATACCTCGATAAGGGGCGCGGGCATAACCTGCACCGATGCAAAGACGGTGGACGGCGACGAAAACACTCACCGCTATACTCTCTTCCAGATAGGCGAGGACCAGACCGTTTCCTACCGTCAGAACCTTGCTTACGAGTGTAAGACGGGCAGCAAGAACTACGACGGAAATTATACCAGCACGGACGTTGCGGACCATACTTTTTCCATGGAGCTGTCGTTCGAAAATACTTCGTTCAAGAAATTCATAATCAAATTCCAGTCCCAGCAATACGTTCTCACCGAGGACAAGAAGAGCGAAAATTATCTTATCTTCACCCCTGCGGAGGACGGCAAGGTTAAAATAAGCGTTGCGCAGTCGCTTGAAGAGAAGGACGGAAAGATAGAGGAAGAGGTAGTTGACGGTACGTTTACTGCAACCGAAAGAATTAAAATAAGCTTCGCCGCATACGACGGCGGTGATTATCCCCTTGAAATAAACGGCGCGCCCGCAACTACGGCGGAAGGCGGCAAGGTGTGCTTCAAGAACGTTTATCAGCACTTTGCAACCTACGTTTCGTCGGGCGATACAGCCGTAACCCCCCTGACCTTCAGTGCGGAATTCGAGGAGAACGCGGCGGAAAAGAGCGCGGAAATGGTGCTTTACGATATCAACGGACAGTCGTTCGAAATGCACAAGCAGGGCGACGACTACAAGGTAAAGGACACCGCGGCGCCCGTTATCTGCTTCAGCGAAACGCCTTCCTATCTCGAATACGGCAAGGCGATAGGTCTTAAATTCAGGGTAATCGACGTGCTTGCATCGTCGCCCCGCTACACGGCTAATTACTACGTTTTAAGCGGCAAGCAATACGCTTCCGATAAATTTATCTACGACAAAATCGAATACACCGACGAGGACAAGAGCGATTCTTCCGAGGGCGAAGAGGGCGAGAATAAGGAAGAGGACAAGGACGCGGTTGAAAAGGTCAATCCCTTCATTCAGATATCTTCTTCCGACTCGAGCAAAATAAGAATTATAAGGGATTCCAACACGTTCATTCCCTCCAACCTTCTTGAAGAGGGCAACGTTTACGGACTGGTTAAGCTCTATTACGAAATTTCGGACGTTTCGGGCTCCAGCGCTCAGAAGGACGTAGTGTTCGTAGACTGGTATGCAAAGAGCGAAGCGCTCGTCAACATCTACGAGGTCAAGAACGCGGAAGGTACTTCCAATTTCCTTAAGCTTATCGACGACAAGCCCGGCGTTACCTTTGCGGGCGAAAACGACGTCGACGAAGGTAATTACAAGGATACCGTAAAGGCTTTCGAGCAAGCTTACCAGCAGAAAATCGACGAGGCTATTTCAAAGCTCGAGGACGGCAAGCTGTACGCCGGCGGCGGCAAGTTCTATCTTCCCGCAATCGAGTACGACTTTATCGACGACTATTTCAACTGCCGCGACTACAAATATTCGCTGTACTACAAGGGCAAGACGACGGGCTCCAACACCTCGCTCGAACCCAACCAGCTGGCAATCGATTTAAGCGACGCGGACGTCACCTATAAGTTCAAGCTTTTCGTCACCGATTCCTTCGACAATCCTATGAGATACCCGACGGACGAAAAGGACGAAAACGGCAATCCCGTGTGGAAAGAGATTACCACCGAGGACGTGTGGGACGAAGATTTTGAAAACCTGTTGCCGTCGTTCACCTTTGACGTTGCGTACAAGGAGGCGACCGCGGAGGACCCCGAAAACCTTTCGCTTGCCTACGTCGACACCACCTATAACGGCGTATCTTTCAACATAAAGGGAGTAAGCGGCACTTACACCTCGCAGTACAATCTGTACGTCTTTGACAGAGGCGCGTTCTATACCGACACGGGCATAACCCTTGGCTATAACGAGTTTAAGGAGGCTATCGGCAAGCTGTTTGCAAACGAGTTTGAAAATAACGGCGCCAAGCTTGAAAACACGCGCAAGTATTTCACTACGGTAAAAGCTGCTTCCGAGCTTCTGGAAACGGACGAAAATTACGACGACTTCAAGGCGCTCAACTGGAACGCGACTTCCATTTCGTTCACGCCGCAGTCGGTTGAAGATTTTTACGTGGTAGAGCTTACGATAACCGACAAGCGTTCGCAATTGCAGAGCAAGAATTACGCGACGGTTGCGGCTTCGGTGCAGACCACGCCGCTCAAGGGCGAAAGCGACTGGGTGGAGAACAACGTAACTTCCATAGTTCTTTTGTCGGTTGCGGGCGTGTGCCTGGTTGCGCTCGTCGTGCTTCTGATAATCAAGCCCAAGGATAAGGGCGATATCGACGCGGTTTATTCCGAGGTTGAGGAAAAGAGCGGCAATTCAAAGAAAAAGAGCAAAAAGAGCAAGTAAAACAATATAATATAATAATGTATATAGGGCTTCCGTGCGGTATGTGCAGAAGCCCTTTTTCAATAGTCTGCTATTGTTAAGTTATGTCTTTTTATGTAAAGTATTGACAAATTTCACACGTGGTGATATAATTACGATGTATGAGCGGGGATTTTTTTATTTTCAGCCGTTCGAGAGGGAAAAACTTTTATGGGTAAAGAATACTCTTTAAGTCATTTCGAATATTTCAAGGACAGGGATTTAAGCCATTCACTTGACACGTTAACGGGTATATTGAACAGAGAAGCGTTAATGGGCTACGTAAACTGGCTTATCGAGAATAACAGAAAATTCTCGTTTTTCCTCGTGGACGTCGATAATTTCAAGAACGTCAACGATACCTACGGTCACCTGGTCGGCGATATAGTAATTTCGCAGATGGCGGCATACTTCGTAAAGATGTCGGGTAAGCAGGGCGTAGTTGCGCGTTACGGCGGCGACGAATTTATAATCCTTTGCGAGGACGTTTCCGAATACAACGACGTCTGGAAAATAGGTCACGAAATAAATATGCGCATAGGCGGCATCGTCTTTGAAGGTATTCCCAACCTTGCGATAACCGTTTCTATGGGTATTGCGCGTTTCCCGCTTGACGCTAATACTCCGCAAAAGCTTATGGAGACGGCGGATAAGGCGCTTTACCGCGCCAAGATGAAGGGCAGAAACTGCTTTATTATTTACCTGCCCGAAAAGCACGCCAACATTTCTTTAAAGAAGGAGCGCGACAAGCAGCAGACGCAGATGCAGCTCACCTATACGCTGTTCGGCAATCTTACGGCGTGCGGCGAGGATATTTCGCTTGCGATAAACACCGTTTTCAAGAGCTTTATTTCCTACTATATGTTCGACCATATCTGTCTGGAAACGCCCAAGAACATAAACCACAGTATCGTGTTCACGCTGTCCTCGCAGAAGCAGTTCAAGCATATCCCTATCGAAATGATAGATTCGCTTATCAATTCGGCGGGCTATATAAGTCTGAACAACGTGGAGGGACTGAACGAAGACTCCTACGGCGATATAATGAAGGAGTACGCAAAGCAGCAAATCAAGTCCACGCTTTACTGCAAGATTTCTTCCTACGGCGTAGATTACGGCTATATCCGCGTGGATACTTCCAACACGGCGCGCATCTGGCAGAACACCGAAATTGCAATGGTTATGACCGCGGCAAACGTGATAGGACTTTTATTGCACTACCAGAAAAAGACGCTGGAGGATTTGCCTTTAGTCGTTCCCACGGAAGCGGGCAGTATAGAATAAAAAGATATAAATTTTCAAGGCGGTTGCGGCTTTTCGCAGCCGCTTTTTCAGTGCGTTTAAAAATACCGTTAATACATAAATATTGTTATCGCGCTTGATTTTTTATACAACATATGGTATAATTGCATATAGTGGTAAATTTTTACCGCGCTACACTGACTATCGGGAAAAGGTTATGGCAGAGAAGAGTTACAACGCGGACGATTTAAAAGTTTTAGAGGGGCTGGAAGCGGTGCGCGTGCGCCCGGGTATGTACATCGGGTCCACCGGCGTAAAGGGCTTGCACCACATTCTTTGGGAGATTGTGGACAACGCCATCGACGAGGCGGCTAACGGCTACGCCGACGAAATTTCGGTTATTCTGCATGCAGACGGCTCGGCTTCGGTCGAGGACAACGGCAGAGGTATGCCCACGGATATAAACACCAAAACGGGTATGTCGGGCGTCGAACTCATTTTCACCAAGCTGCACGCGGGCGGCAAATTCGACAGCGGCAACTACGCATTTTCGGGCGGTCTGCACGGCGTGGGCGCTTCGGTTACAAACGCGCTTTCCAAATGGCTGAACGTTGAGGTGTACCGCAAGAACGTGTTCACTATGGGCTTCACCTCGACTTACGACAGCAAGCAGAAAAAATGGCTGTGCGGAATACCCACCTCGCCGCTCACCAACACGGGCAAAAAGGCGGATAAGAAGGGAACGCTCGTCAGGTTTATGCCCGACGAAGAGGTTTTCGAAACGGTGGAGTGGAATTACGAAACGGTTGCAAAGCGCCTTAAAGAGCTTGCCTTTTTAAACAAGGGCGTAAAGATAAATTTCCGCGACGAGCGCCAGCACTATAAAATCGAAACCGAAACCTCGGACGACGGCGAGGAGGTGGAAACCAAAATCGCCCTGCCTCCGCGCGAGCCGCTCACCTTCAAGTTTGACGGGGGACTTGTCGACTTCGTCAAGTACTTAAACGACGGCACTACGGTGCTGTACGCGCAGCCTTTGTACTATTCGGCAATCAAGGATATACAGGTCAAGGGCGCGCCCGCGGGCAAAATCAAAATCGAGTTTGCGCTTGCGCACACCAAGAACGACGACGAAAGTTTATATTCTTTCGTCAACAATATATCCACCGTTGAGGGCGGCTATCACGAGGTCGGCTTCCGCAACGGTCTTTTAAAGGCGGTAAACGATTACGCGCGTTCGTCGGGCGTGCTGAAAGCCAAGGACCCCGCGTTCGTCGTGGACGATATAAGGGAGGGTCTGACCGCCGTTTTGACCGTGCAGATGAACAACGTGGAGTTCGAGGGGCAGACCAAGACAAAGCTTGGCAACCCCGAAGCAAAAGCCCCCGTCGAAAAGGCGGTAATAGAGGGGCTTACGCAGCTTATGAATACGCGCGGCAACAAGACGGTTTTCGACGAAATCGCAAAGAAAGCCAAGTTTGCCGCGGACGACAGAATTAAGCACCGCGCCGAAAGGGACGTTGCCAAGGCGGCGAGCGAAAACGACGGGCTTAACCTAATCGGCAAGCTTGCGCCCTGCTCTGGCAAGAACCCCGATATGAACGAGCTGTTCATAGTCGAGGGCGACTCTGCGGGCGGCACGGCAAAGCAGGCAAGGGTAAGACAGTTCCAGTCCATTCTGCCTTTGAGGGGCAAGCCCTTGAACGTGCAGAAAAAGACGGCTTTACAGGCGTTGCAGAACGAGGAAATAAAGACGCTGGTATCTGCGATAGGCGCGGGCTTCAACCGCTCCTTCGAGGTGGATAAGACCAGATACAAAAAGGTTATAATTCTTTCGGATGCAGACCAGGACGGTATGCATATCCGCTGCATACTTTTGACGTTCTTCTTTAAATATATGCGCGATTTGGTTGCGGCGGGCTACGTCTACATAGGTATGCCGCCCCTGTACAAGGTGTACAAAAAGGACGTGGTGGAGTACGCATACGACGACAAGGAGCTGGACGAAAAGATTAAAAAGGTGGGCAAGGGCTATTCGCTTCAGCGCTATAAAGGTTTGGGCGAAATGTCCGCCGAACAGCTTTGGGAAACGACTATGAACCCCGCGACGCGCAATCTTATACAGGTCACGCTTGAAGATATTTCGCAGGCGGCGGAAATGATAGAAATGCTGATGGGCGACAAGGTTGAGGGCAGAAAACAGTTCCTCAACGAAAACGCCGACTTCAACAAGGTGGACGGCTTTATCGAAAAGGTAAACGTCGTCAAGCAGAATACGGGCGCGGAAGAGGTATAAGGTACTATGGCTAAGAAAAGGGACGATAACTTCCAGACTTTTATTCCGCAGGGCAAGGTGTTCACCACTCCGCTTGAGGAGGTAATGCCGCAGTCAATGCTGCCGTACGCGGAGTTCGTCATACTCGACAGAGCGCTGCCGCGCGTGGAGGACGGACTTAAACCCGTCCAGAGGCGCATACTCTACACCATGGCGGAAATGGGGCTTACCCCCGACAAGCCGCACAAAAAGTCGGCGCGTATCGTCGGCGACTGCATGGGTAAATACCACCCGCACGGCGACAGCTCGGTTTACGACGCAATGGTAAGAATGGCGCAGGACTTCAATATGCGCCTGACGCTCGTCAACGGTCACGGCAACTTCGGTTCGGTGGACGGCGACCCCGCCGCAGCTATGAGGTATACCGAGGCAAGGTTACAGCCGCTCGCGCTCGAGCTTTTAAAGGATATCGACAAGGAAACGGTGCCCTTTTCGTTCAACTTCGACGACAGCCTGCTGGAACCCGATATTCTGCCGGGCAGATACCCCAACCTTTTAGTAAACGGCGCAAACGGCATAGCCGTAGGACTTGCGACCAACATTCCCACGCACAACCTTTCGGAAGTCATTGACGGCGTGTGCGCGTACATAGATAATCCCCGCATATCGCTGAGCGAAATGATGAAGATAATCCCCGGCCCCGACTTTTCGACGGGCGGCTTCATCATCGAAAACGAGCTTAAGCAGGCTTACG
>JAIDIR010000243.1 GCA_029052615.1 Clostridia bacterium
GCGAAGAGGTCTGTCGATAAGTCTTGCGGTTAAAATCGCCTTGTCGCTTGCCCTGCCCTCGCGCTTTTTGAAGCCGCCGGGGATTTTGCCGACCGAATACATTTTTTCTTCATAGTCTACCTGCAGGGGGAAGAAATCCATGCCCTCCCTGGGGGTTGCCGACATACATACGGAAACCATAACCGCCGTTTCGCCGCAACGAACTACGCACGCGCCGTTGGTCTGCTCCGCATACTTGCCCGTTTCGACTATTACTTCCCTGCCGCCGACGGTAAGGGAAAATTGTTTGTAAGTTGATACGTTTGCCATTTTTCTCTACTCATTTTTTGCTTCTCTCGCAAAACTCTTTCGCTGGCGCCGCGAAATAGTTTATGCGATTTTAGGGCGTTGCCCTCTTGCCGCATTATTGTTTTAGCACTCAATAATTAGAAAATGCGGCAATTCACCTACTGAGGTGCTATCGCACAAATTGTGTCGCGCTGCGCAAAAGCGTGGTTTTGCTTGCTACGTTTATTATTTTTTAGTAATATTTTCAACTTAAAAATAGTTAAAAGAGCGCGCAAAAGTAATCTGCCCGCTCTCTTGTCATTTTTACTTTCTGAGCCCCAAAGCCGCAACGATGGCACGGTATCTTTCGATGTCCTTGGATTTTAAATAGTCCAAAAGACCGCGACGGCGACCTACCATTTTCAAAAGACCGCGTCTTGAATGGTTGTCGTGAATGTGCTCCTTCAAATGCTCGTTAAGGTGATTGATTCTCTCGGTCAAAAGCGCGATCTGCACTTCGGGGGAACCGGTGTCGCCTTCCTTGGTTGCGTACTTTGCAATAACTTCCTGCTTGTCCATTTTAATTTATCCTCCATATGGAACTTTATTTGCGGTGTACAAAGCCGGGCGTAGAGTATTCGCACCGCCTTGTAGCCGTAACGAACATATTTTACCATATGCGTTTGTAAATAGCAAACGTTTTGCGGAAAGTTTTTGAGGTTATTTTTATTGAAACAGCTCGTTTCTTTCCTCTATTATTTTGTCGACCTTGTCGATATAGGTCTTTACGTCCTTGGGGGATGCGCAGCGTTCTATGCGCTCGTCGGCGGCGAAAATGCGCTTGGAGATGGCGTTTGCACCCACCGCGATATTGTCCGCAATTTCCTCCATTACGTCGATATTGTAAACGCATTCCTTGCCGGGAAGCGCCCAGCCGCAGTTTTCGTGACCGCCCACCTGATACTTTTGCCTGTACATATAGTACGGCGCGTACCCCGCCTCCGTCAGCATCTGTCGCGAGAGCGCGAGCATTGCGCCGATGTCTTCAACGTGCAGGCGGTTGCAACTTTCCTTTAAGCGCGCGCCCGACTTTAAAGAAAGCGTGTGAACTGTTATATTTGCTGGTTTAAGCGCTATTGCGCGCGAAAGCGAATTTTCAAAGTCGGCAAGCGTTTCGCCCGACAGCCCCGCAATGAGGTCGAGGTTTATATCGAAGTTATATTTTGCCGCGATATCAAACGCCGCGTATACGTCCGCGCAGGTGTGCTTTCTTCCGATTGCGACAAGCGTTTTGTCGCTGAACGACTGCGGGTTTATGCAGATGCGCGTTGCGCCGAAATCCTTGGTAAGTTTAAGCTTTTCTTCGGTAAAGGTGTCCGGTCTGCCCGCCTCCACCGAGTATTCGC
>JAIDIR010000244.1 GCA_029052615.1 Clostridia bacterium
TCGAAGAAAAGGACTTCCTTGACAACCTTGACGAAATGGTAGAGCAGGCGTTCGACGACCAGTGCACGGGCGCAAATCCCCGCTATCCTTTAATGAGCGAAATCAAAGAGATGTATCTCAACGCATATTACGGAAAGAACTGAAAAGGTAAGGAGGAATAATATGACTACGAAGCAGTTTGTAAAGGAACATCTGGGCAAGGAGCTTTTCAGAACGGACGACGGGTTCGTTAAGGTGTTTGGCGAAGAGTATACTAAGTCGGGCATATTGAACGAGGCGCTCAATCAGGCGAGAGTAGAGGAAACCGACCTCAATATTCCCAGAATTAAAGCAATAGAAGTCGTGGACGGAAAGTGGTCTATCGTGATGGACTATATCGAAGGCACGACCCTTTCGGAGCTTATGCGCCAGCACCCCGAAAAGGAGGACGAATACCTTGATTTGTTCGTATCCCTTCAGAGGACGGTGCTTTCCAAGCGCGTGCCTATGCTCAACAAACTTAAGGACAAAATGCAGGGCAGAATAAGCGAAGCTAACCTGGACGCAACCACGCGTTACGATTTGCACACCCGCTTGGATTCCCTGCCCAAGCACTATAACCTGTGCCACGGCGACTTCCATCCGAGCAACATAATAATTACGGCTGACGGCACGCCCTATATTATCGACTGGGCGCACGCAACGCAGGGCAACGCTTCGGCGGACGTTGCAAGAACATACCTCATGTTCTATCTGGAAGGTAAGGAACAGCTTGCCGAAAAATATCTTAAACTGTACTGCTTAAAGAGCGATACCGCAAAGCAGTACGTTCAGAAGTGGATACCCATAGTTGCGGCTTCCAGACTTACCAAGGCAAAGCCCGAAGAGGACGAATTCCTCCGCAGATGGATTGGCGTAGTTGATTACGAATAAATAATTGCGAATATACGGCCGCGGCGGAGCATCGCGGCTGTATATCGTGTCGGTGGCAAAATGCGGTTCAAATACGTGGGCGGAATAGGCGTACCGAAAAATTGCAAAATAACGTACGACCCCAACCGTAAAATTCTTAAAACGATTTATGTAACCGTTAATGAAACGGATAACTCGTTTTTCGTCTGCACGCCCGATTTGAAATTGAAATTACGTTTTAGTATGACCGACGGCGTTTTCGTCGGATTGTCGTGCGACTGCTTGGAGCTTGATTTGCTTCCGCGCAGGAAAATCGAAATTGCTTACGCTCCCGACGGCGAAGTCAAAGTAGACTGCCCGTTGAAGGGTATAATAGCGGACTGTACGTATTTCGGGTTTGACGGCGGCGCGTGCTACGACGAAAGTAAAAAAGCGGTCTTATTCGGTGCGATTTCCGATAATGACGCCGTTTACAGAGTACTTGATAACGCATACTTATCGATAAGTTGCGACGGAAGTCTGTCCGGCGTGTACGTCAAGCTTTAAAATTTAATATTTTTTAATTGTTTTTTTCATTTCGGTCTTGAAAATTAACTGCCCTTATGTTATAATAGTAAAGGTATAAATATGACTAAATGCGAAAAGCTGGATTTATTCCACAGAGGAGAGGATATCAGTGCGTACG
>JAIDIR010000245.1 GCA_029052615.1 Clostridia bacterium
GCTTTATTTCTCTTACCTACGTGTTGAAAAACGTTGCCAACGTAATTTGTGATAATGAATATATTATCGCTCTTATAAAACCGCAATTCGAGTGCGAAAGTAAGAACGTAGGCAAAAACGGCATCGTAAAGGAGCCGACGGTTCATAAGAAAATTATAACGAAAATATGTAAATTTGCCATAGAAGTAGGCTTAAGCGTTATAAAATTAACAAACGCGCCTATAAAACAAGGCAAAAATATCGAATATCTCATTCTGCTACGCAAAAAATCTTGCGAAAATTTCAATATAGACGAGTTAATTAAGTACGTTAAATTGTAAAAAATTTAGCGTACTTATTTGCATATTTGAATATTTAGTGGTATAATTATGCATATGAGAGTAGGAATATACTTAAATAATAAATACGCCGCAGAGAAGGACGAATACCTCAGCGCCATTTTTTCTGCTCTCGAAAAGAAAAGTATCGCCTGCCTGGAAGTAAAAGATATTACGGAAATCAAAGACTTGGACGTTCTGATGGTGCTGGGCGGCGACGGAACCATTTTGGGAATTGCTTCCGAATGTGCGCGGTACGGCGTCAAAATTTTGGGTATTAACTTCGGGCATATGGGTTTTCTTACCGATTTCGAAGCAAATCAACTCACTCAGGCGCTGGACACGATTATCGCAGGCAAGTTTAATATAGTCAAGCGCAGCATGCTTGAAATAACGTATAAAAACAAAGTTTATTATGCGTTAAACGAAGTGGTTATTCAAAGGTGTACGGCGGGTAATGCGTTCAGCAATACGGTTAATCTGCATGCGGAAATCGACTGTTCGACGGTAGATAACTTTTCTTCCGACGGTTTGATTATAAGCACGCCGACCGGTTCAACGGCGTATTCGCTGTCTGCCGGGGGCGCTATTTTAACGCCCAACCTCGAAGCGCTTATTATGACGCCGATTTGCCCTCATTCGCTGCATTCGCGCCCCATAGTTTTCAGCGATAAGTCTACGGTGCAGATAAATCAATCCGAAAAAAATTGCACTTTAAATCTTATTGTTGACGGCAAAGTAGTGGATACTTTGAAGGGTTTTGATAAAATTACAGTTAAAAAAGCCGAACGTTTTGCCGAATTTATTTCGGTTTCAGGCGACAATTTTTTTGATAAATTACTTATTAAATTAAATATATGGAGTAAATGATGCACAGAAACGCCAGACAAGCTATGATTTTGGAAATCATTGCAGAACAGGATATTGAAACGCAAGACGAACTTTGCGCAGAGCTTATTAAACGCAACTTTAACGTTACTCAAGCCACCGTTTCACGGGATATCAAGGATCTGAAGCTCTATAAGGTTGCGGGCACGACCAAAAAATATAAGTATGCGTATATCGAGGGCGGCGGAGACGCCGTCAATAATAAGATGCGCAATCTTTTCCGCGAGTGTGTGCAAAGCATAAACGCAGCAAACAATCTAATCGTTATAAAGACGATGCGCGGAAACGGTTCGACCGCTGGCGCATTTATCGATATGCTTCAATATAAGGAAGTTATAGGTACCGTAGCGGGAGACGACACGGTGCTTATCGTCGTCGACAGTAACGAAGATACCCCCGATATCGTTTCCAGACTTAAAGATTACATAAAATAATGCTTGAACGACTGTATATTAAAAATGTTGCGCTTATTGAGCAGGCCGACGTTGAATTTGACAGTAAACTTAATGTGTTATCGGGTGAAACGGGCTCTGGCAAATCAGTTATTTTAGATTCGATTAACTTCGTTC
>JAIDIR010000246.1 GCA_029052615.1 Clostridia bacterium
GTATAACAATCTGGATAATTCTTGCCGCGGCTGTCGTTGCTTCGTTCTGGCTCGTATGGAAATATTCGGACAAAATAGACGGATTTATAAAGAGCAAATTCAAGATTAAAAACACCAAAAATAAACGGTGAAATTAAGACCTTTCGGACAACAGCGTCCGGGAGGTTTTTTATTTATAAAATAATTTTAAAATCAGTTGATTTTTTCACTTTTCACTGGTAAAATTATATAGGTAAAAATTTGTCATCAGGAGTTTTTCGGTGGATAAAATCAAGTTATTACAGGCAAGAAAACAGCAGCTTTTCGCCGCGGGAAAAACAATCCGTGCAGAGATTGACGCGCTTGTCGATAAAGACAGCTTTGTTGAGCTGTCTTCGTTCTCGTTTTCCGAAAGCGAGTTCTACGACGGAAGTGCAGAAGGCGAAGGCGTTGTATGCGGTTTTGCGACGATTGAGGATTTTCCTTATTATATAATAGCGCAGAACAGCGCCGTTTTGAACGGCGGCGTAAGCAAGGCAAACTGCGAAAAGATGCTTAAATGTCTCGAGCAGGCGGAAAAGAACGGCTCGCCCGTCATCTATCTGTTGTCTTCTCTCGGCGTGAGAGTGGGCGAGGGTGTGAACGTTCTGGAAGGGCTTGCTTCGCTTATTTTAAAGGCAACCCAGCTTAAAGACAGCATTCCGCAGTACCTCGTTGTAAACGGCGAAGTTTACGGTCAGATTGTTATGCTTGCGGGCGTCTGCGATTTTAATTTCTTTATCGATAAAAAGTCCGTGCTTGCGGCAAACAGTCCGTTGGTTATAACCGCGGCGGGAGGTGAAAATCTGCCCAAGGAAAAGGTGGGCGGCGCGGCGGCTCTTAACAAAACCGGGTTGACAACGTTTACCGTTAAGGACCTTGCCGAAGTAAAGAGTAAAATTAATCTTCTCAACCAATTCGTAAACGTTGCGGTTACCGATTGCGACGAGCTCAACAATTCAATTTCCGCACTCAATAAAAAGGCGGACGCCAAGGCTTTGCTGAGCGTTTTCGATAAGGGAACGGCTATCGAGCTTGGCGCAGGGGATTGTACCGAAGTGAAATTCTATCTTGCTAGAATAG
>JAIDIR010000247.1 GCA_029052615.1 Clostridia bacterium
TGTCAATACTATTGTAAATTTCTTTCATCCGTGCGGCGTCCTCCGCCTGAGTGCCGTCCGACTCGCTGACGATATAAGGTTCCAGCTTAAGCTCCTTTAACGCAACTGCAAGCGGCTCGAATTCGGGACCGTATACGGTGTCGTCGAAAGTAAGGTGCTTTATCTCCCCCTTTCCGCCGTACATTATTTTGGAGAAGTGAACGTGGAAATTTTTGACCCGTTCGTAACCAAGCTCCGCAATCATATATTCGAGGCGCTGCTTATAATCTTCAACCGTCTTTAAGCTACCCTGCTCGCGCGCGTTTATATGACCGAAATCAATTGCAGGCATATAGATTTTATCTATTTTGCAGAACTCGACTATCTCTTCCAAGGTGCCTATCTGCGCCAGTTTGCCCATAGTTTCGGGACAAAAATACAAATCCTCCAAACCGTTGAGATAGACGTAGTCACGCAAATTTTTCAACCTGTCGCAAGTGAGAGCAACGGCTTGTTCGCGCGTTGCTTTACCCTGCGCGGCGGGATGAAAGACCAGCCTTTTTCCACCGAACAATTTAAGAAAACGCGCGCTTATAAGAACGTAATTATACGACTTTTGCGCCGCCTCGTCCGCGGGATTTGCGAAGTTGATAAAGTAAGGCGCGTGTACGCTTATTTCCTTGCCGCCGCTTGCAAAAGCTTGACCGATTTCTACGGCTTTGCCTTCGGATATGGTTACGCCCCGACCGAACGAATACTCGAAACAATCCAGATTGAATTTATCTAAAAATTCGGGCGCCTGCACGGTGTGCTTATATCCCATTGCATAAAAGCTTTCGCAATTTCCGCTCGGTCCGAATTTAATCAAGATTACCCTCTCCGTCTTCGGGTTGTTCTTCTACGCTTTCAACTTCCTCCGTTATTTCTTCGGCAGGCTCCTCAACGATTACTTCAACGGGCTGTTCTTCTTCGACAGTTTCAGCCTGTTCAATTACTTCTTCCGAGAGTTCTTCAACGGGTTGTTCTTCTTCAACGGTTTCAACCTGCTCGACCGCTTCTTCTGCCGTTTCAATAGGCTCGGCAACTTCTTCTTCAACCGTTTCTTCTACTATTTCAACGGATTCAGTTGTTTCTTCCGCAGCCGCCTCTTCAACAACCTCTTCAACAACCTGCTCGGTTACTTCTTCGGCAGACTCTTCAACGATTTCCTCAACGGTCTCAATCTCTTCAATTACTTCTTCCGCTGGTTGTTCAACGGGTTGTTCTTCTTCAACGGTTTCAACCTGCTCGACCGCTTCTTCCGCGGGTTCTTCAACGGGCTGTTCTTCTTCGGCAGTTTCTACCTGCTCAACTGCTTCTTCTACCGTTTCAACAGGCTCGGCAACTTCTTCCGCAACGACTTCCTCAACAACCGGCTCTGCTACTTCTGCAGCGACAACTTCTTCAACAGGCTGTTCTTCCTGAGCCGTAGGTTCAGAAACTTCAACCTCCTCGTTTACCGTATTCAAATCGGACTTAATCTGTCCCGAAAGCTCGTCGGCGGAGGCAAACTCCTCGATTTCGCGAACGAAATCAATAAACCTGACTGTCAACACCTGACCGTAGAGATCGCCGTTAAAACCTTCAAAATACACTTCCAAAGCCACCCTGTCGTCACCGAACGTGGGACACGTTCCGAAATTAGCCACGCCCTGATAATCGGTTTCCCCGATAAGGCACTTGACGCTGTAAACGCCGTGCTTTAAAGGATGCTTCCACTCGGGATATTCAATGTTGACAGTAGGGAAACCGACGACGGAAGTTCCTCTTCCAGCGCCCTTAACCACTTCGCCCGTAAGCGTAAATTCGCTGCCGAGCAACTGGTTTGCTTTGGCAACGTTGCCCTCGTCAAGGCACGACTTTATAAGCGTAGTGCTGATTTTTTCGCCGTCCAGCTCGACGTCCTTTATAGGCATATACCATACGCCGTTCTCGTCGTCCTCGGCGTAATTTTTAAGCGTGGAGGACTTGCCCTTTGCCTGGGCACCGAAACGGAAATCTTTGCCGCTCATATAGGCTTTCACGTTGATTTTGTCCTCAACAGCCTTCAAGAAATCAAGCGGCGCAGTTTTCTTGAATTCCTCGTCGTAATCAATGA
>JAIDIR010000248.1 GCA_029052615.1 Clostridia bacterium
ACTTTATGTATTTTACCACATAATTCGCAGTAAATCAATAGCAACGGTAAATTTTTTTTAAATTTAAGCAAAAAAATACCGACGGGAAATTCCCGTCGGTAAAATTATTTGCTAAGTATTACTTTTAAGTACTCAATTAGGAGCCACTTGCAGTAGAAGGATCGGTGAACGTGAAGTCAAGCTTAATACCGGTCAGGTTAGCCTGATTCATGGTGTTAACGTCCGTATGGTTACCATCGAAGTAAACCATAACCTGAATTTCGATATACTTGCTCGAATTAAGGTCGCCGTCATTAACTTTTAAATAATTATTGTCAACGTCAGCACCTAACAGATGATTACCTTCAGCATTAACCTCTTTCTTTTTCCAGTTTGTATTCGTAGTGGTTGCCGCACCTTCTTTAGTGTTATCAACGTCAAGCGTACGATACAAAATCAAAAGAGAAATTGCGTCGTTGCTCTTAGTTTCCGTAGTAGCTTTAGTCCATGCATTATCCGTAATAGTCATATTAACGTCTTTAACGGCAACGGTACCTGCTACCGAAACGTACATATTGGTTACAATAACGTAACCGCCAAAATCAGTAAGCGTCTCTTTTACAACGGCACCGTCTTTATCCGTTTCGATCGTGCCGTTGGTAGCCGACGTACCCTGTGCGGTATACCAGTTACCTACTTTCTCTACGCACGTAGCGTCAGCCGGGTTAAGAGTCGTAGGGTCGGTTATTTGATCAATCGTCTTTTCACCATTCTCGTCAAGTTTCGTAGTTACGGTCTTGTAAGCAGAAGGCTTAAGCTCTACGGGTGCAGTTACAGCATCCTCACCTACGCCAGTGGTAACCTTGCCAACATTTTCAAGGCTGATAGTTTTCCAGCCCTTAGTCAGATTAGCAGCGGTGTCTGCGATGATTAAGTACGCATTGTTCGTGCTGACTGCAACCTCGAGACCGGTTGCGCTAACGGTGCCGTTAGACGAGAACCATGCGAACGTTGAACCTGCGGACAGGGCAACAGCCGCGACCAGCGCACATGCAGCGCCTACAATTTTCTTTGTTGCTTTCATTTTCCTTTATCTCCTTATTATATCGTTTTTTGCGGGCTGTGCCCGTTTAATAAAAGCCTAAATTATCAATGACCTGTGAAATCGATACTCATTTTAAGGCTTTCGCCTATAATCTGGTCGATACACTCGGGGTCCCAACCTTCAAGCCACATAACTACGGTAAAGCGAATCGTATCGCCTGCCGCTAAGTTTCTGTAACCGAGGTCGCCTTCACGGTTAACTACACAAATATCGCTTGCAAACGATACGGTATTGTGCGTTCCGTACTCGATATTGCTATTCAAATATCTTTCGTTTTCCTCATTCTTTTCGGCTTTCTTGTAAATTACGTAAGTATTATCCGAAAGAAGAGGCTCGTGCTCTATCAGCATAAAACGGACGGCGTCGTCGATATGGATATCGGACTCTTTGTCCTTTATAACCACGGAATCGATATTGACGCGCATATCCACGTCTACCGCACGCGAAGAGTTGTTTACAAGCCAGAAACTGAACGAATAGAACGAATAACGCCCCCTCGTCTCATATATGCTGTGCTCGCCGTCGTGCTTGGCTATGTCGTTAGGTAAATTGGTATTATATCTGTTAGGATTATACAATAAGCTCGTATCGGGAATCCACGTCGTGTCTTCGTATCCGCCGTTGACGGGTACTTTTAACCGCGAAGTCTGCCCCGACAAATCCCTGTTCATTGTCAAAGCAAGATTTACGCCGTCGTCGTTCGCTATTCTCAATACAAAATATTCGGCTTTGTGCGCATAAACCGTAAAGCCCGCGAACACCAGCGAGATTGCAAGCGCAATGGGAATTACGATTTTAGATATGCGTATCCATTTAAGTCGTTTCGTCCACCTCACGCTTTTTCCCCTCAAAATCACTCAAAGCAAACGCAAATTCTTATATACAAACTAAAAAAGCCAAAACTTATGCCCTAAACGTCCGAGGGAATAGCTTTGGCAACTGACGACCATAAACCGATTTTTCCACCGGTCGTTAGGTTCTTAAGCTTTGCGTCCTGACCTTTCGGACAGTTTGCTCTTAAACAATCTTTACAA
>JAIDIR010000249.1 GCA_029052615.1 Clostridia bacterium
CCGATATAGGCAAAATGGCGCAGGCTGGCGCAGTGGCACTTTCGGACGACGGCAGGTCGGTTATGAACTCGCTCATAATGCGCCTCGGTATGGAGTACGCAAGCGGCTTCAATCTCAAATGCCTTTGCCACTGCGAGGATATAAACCTGGTGGACGGCGGAGTGGTCAACGAGGGTAAAAATTCCACGCTGACGGGCTTGAAGGGCAGCCCGCGTGCGGCTGAGGACATAATGATAGCGCGCGACATTTCGCTTGCCGAAAGTCTGGGCGTGCCCGTTCACATCTGCCACGTTTCCACGTACAGCGGCGTGGACATAATCCGCTCGGCTAAAAAGCGCGGCGTAAAGGTGACGGCGGAAACCTGTCCGCACTACTTCGTGCTCACCGACGACATAATCACCGATTTCGATACGTTCACCAAAGTCAATCCCCCCGTGCGCGAGGAGGTTGACAGGCTTGCGATAATCGAGGGCTTAAAGGACGGCACGCTGGATTGCATAGTCACCGACCACGCGCCCCATTCGCAGAAGGATAAGGAAGTGGAATACAACCTTGCGGCGTTTGGAATGAGCGGCATAGAAACAAGCTTCGCCCTGTCGTACACGCACCTCGTTAAGAACGGCTTAATGAAATTGAACGAGCTTGCAAAGGTTATGTCCTACAATCCCGCAAAGACGCTGGGGCTTGAAGGCGGCGAGATTAAGGAAGGCGAGGTTGCCGACCTTGCAATAGTTGATTTAAACGAAAAATACGTAATCGACGGCAAAAAGTTCCTGTCAAAGGGTAAAAACACGCCCTTCAACGGCTATGAAGTGTACGGCAAGGTGCACGCGACCATAGTCGACGGCGAAGTCAAATATTCGTGCTGAGTTCACGGAAAAATAAATAACTGAGAATATTTAAAAAGAGGGAAATTAAATATGGTTGACCAATTAATAGACAAAATAATCGAAATGCAAAATCCCACCTGCGTAGGACTGGATACCGATTTCAGCTATCTGCCCGACGAAATGCGCGACGGAATGGCTACCTTCGAGGGCGTGGTCGAACAGCTTATCGAGTTCAATATGAACATAATCGACAAGGTGTGCGACATAGTGCCCGCGGTCAAGGTGCAGGTTGCTTACTACGAGCAGTACGGCTACAACGGTCTGCGCGCGTTCGATTACACGGTAAATTACGCAAAGGGCAGGGGGCTGTACGTCATTGCCGACTGCAAGCGCAACGACATAGGCTCCACGGCAAAGTGCTATTCGACCGCATATCTCGGCAAGACGGATATCAACGGCAAAAAGCTGAACGCCTTCCCCGCCGATATGCTCACGGTTAACGGCTATCTCGGCACGGACGGCATCGCGCCCTTCGTCGAGGACGTAAAGAACAACGACAAGGGTATTTTCGTATTGGTCAAGACGTCCAATCCATCCAGCGGCGAATTGCAGAACTTAAAGCTTGAAAGCGGAGAAACGCTTTACGAGCGTATGGGCGCCCTCGTCGATAGCTGGGGTAAGGATTGCATAGGCAAATACGGCTATTCGGACGTCGGTGCGGTTGTCGGCGCAACCCATCCCGAGGAGGCGGCAAGACTGCGCAAACAGCTTAAGAACACGTTCTTCCTTATTCCCGGATACGGTGCGCAGGGCGCAAACGCCGAAATGCTAAAATGCTGTTTCGACGACCGCGGACTGGGCGGCATCGTAAACAACTCGCGCGGAATTATCTGCGCTTATAAAAAGCCCGCTTACGCAGGTATGAGCTACGCGGAGGCGGCAAGGGCGGCGTGCATTGACATGCAGCGCGACCTTGTGAACACGATAGGTAAAATAGGCAGATGAAAGAGCTGGTTGCTACCGTAAAGCAGGTTGAAAATATAGCCGAAAACGTGTGGGCACTGACGGTAACTCTGCCCGAAAGCGTGGGCGAAATCAAGGGCGGACAGTTCCTCAACATTTCCACGGGCGACGGTTCGCGCCTTTTAAAGCGCCCCTTCGGCATAGTTAAAGCCGAGGGCAACGACGTCACCGTATGTTTTCAGGTCAAGGGCGAGGGCACGGTCGCGCTGTCGCAGGCGAAAAAGGGTGACAAGCTTGCCGTGTTGCTGCCTTTGGGCAACGGCTTTAACATTCCCGATAGTACAAAAAATATCGTCGTTATAGGCGGCGGAGTGGGAATTTTCCCGCTCGTGCCTGTAATTTGCGGCAATAAAGACAAAAAATTCTATTCTTACGTGGGCTTCCGCAACAAGAATTGCGCCTGCCTTTTAGATGAGTTCGGCAAAAGCGAAAAGCTTACCGTGGTCACCGACGACGGTTCGCTCGGCAAAAAGAATAACGCCGTAAACGCGTATTTCGAGGATATGGAAAGCGTTCCCGCAGACCTTATAATTGCCTGCGGACCTCCCGTAATGCTCAGGGCTTTAAAACAGAAAATGCAGGAAAAATGCGTTAAGACGCCCTGTCTGGTTTCACTTGAAGAGAGAATGGGCTGCGGCATAGGCGCGTGCCTCGTGTGCGTATGCAAAAAGAGCGACGGCTCCAACGCGCGCGTTTGCAAGGACGGTCCCGTATTCGATATAAACGAGGTGCAACTGTAATGGCAAATTTAAGCGTTGAAATATGCGGCGTAAAACTTAAAAACCCCGTCATTGCGGCAAGCGGCACTTTCGGTTTCGGCAGGGAGTTTGACGAGGTGTACGACATAAGCCGTATCGGCGGCGTGTCGACCAAGGGGCTGACTAACGCGCCCCGCCTCGGCAATCCAGTACCCAGAATTGCGGAAGGTCACGGCGTAATTTTGAACGCGGTGGGTCTGCAGAATCCGGGCGTTAAACACTTTATCGAAAACGATCTGGACTTTTTGAAGAATAAGGGCGTTGCGGTAATCGCCAACGTAGCGGGCAGCACGCTGGAAGACTACGGCACGATCTGCCACACGCTTGACGGGCTGGTGGATATGGTAGAGCTCAATATTTCCTGCCCCAACGTGCGCGCGGGCGGAATGGCTCTGGGAATCAGACCCGAAAATATAGAAGAGGTTACCGCGCTTTCCAAAAGCAATTTAAAGAAAACGCCGCTTATGGTCAAGCTCTCGCCCAACGTCGAAAGCATTTCGACCAACGCAAAGGCGGCGGAAAGGGGCGGCGCGGACTGCGTGTCGCTCGTCAATACCTTTACGGGTATGGTAATCGACCTCGAAAAGCGCAGACCGGTCATCGCCAACAACACGGGCGGCGTTTCGGGCGCGGGAATAAAGCCCATTGCGCTTAAAATGGTTTACGAGGCGGCTCACGCCGTCAAAATACCCGTCGTCGGTATGGGCGGCATTATGAGCGGAAAAGACGCGCTTGAATTTATGATGGCGGGCGCAAAGGCGGTGCAGGTAGGCACGGCAAACTTTGCCGACGCTCTTGCAATGCCCAGAATTATAAACGAAATGAACGACTGGCTGGATAAGCACGGTATTAAAAACGTAAACGAAATAGTCGACACTTTGCAATTAAACTAAAACGGAGAAAAACAAATGGAACTTACGTACAAACAGCAGTTTATTAAATTTATGGTGGATAACGGCGTTCTGAAATTCGGCGAATTCACGTTGAAGAGCGGAAGAAAAGCGCCCTACTTTATCAATACGGGCAACTACAAAACGGGCAGTCAGCTGGCGCGTCTGGGCAAATATTACGCCGCCTGCATACAGCAGAACGGCTTAAAGGCTGAAACGCTGGTCGGACCCGCTTACAAGGGCATACCCCTTGCGGTCACCACGGCGGTATCGCTTGCCAACGATTACGGCGTGGACATGAACTATTGCTTTGATAGAAAAGAGGTCAAGGACCACGGAGAGGGCGGTCTGTTCGTCGGCAAACAGCTTGTCGACGGCGAAAAGGTCATTTTAATAGAGGACGTTATGACCTCGGGCAAGGCGCTGCGCGAAATGCTTCCCAAGCTTGAAGCGGCTGCAAACGTTGAAATCGCAGGTATGATAATCTCGGTTGACAGAATGGAGCGCGGTCTGGAAAGCCAGATGTCCGCAGTGCAGGAAGTCTATAAAGAATTCGGAGTAAAGGTCTATTCCATCGTCAACATGACCGACATTATCGAAGCTATCGAAAGCGGCATAATCGAAGGAAAGGAATACCTCGGAAAAATGAAGGAATACCGCGCAACCTACGGCGTGGAGTAATCAGAACTTTTCAAAGGCATAGCCTCTGTTCTTGTAATATTTAATAACGCTTTTCAGTGCTTGCGCGGTCACGGTCTTGTCGGTCGTGTCGTGCGCAAGCATTACTATGTGGTCGCGGTTCGCTGGGGTGTCAACCGCCGCCTTTAAAAGGTCGTCGGGAGTGGCGTTGCAAATCTCAGCGTCGCGCATGGAAGCGTTCCAGTCAACATAGCGCATACCGTGCGCCGTCACCGCGTTTATAAGTTCTTGGTTCAAACCGAAGCTTCCGCCGGGGAAACGGTACACCGTGGCGTATTCGCCCGTCACTTCGTGAATAAGCTCGTTACAGCGGTCAATGTCCGCCAGCAGACTTTCCACGGAAGAATAAATGTCCTTGTACACGTGTGAATAGGAGTGCACGGCAACCGTGTGTCCTTCGTTGAACGCGCGCTCGATAAGGTATTTTCTGCGTTCGGCAAGCTTGCCTACGATAAAAAAGGTGGCTTTAACGTTTTCCTCTTTTAAAACGTCTAAAATTTTAGGGGTAACCTTGTCGCTGGGACCGTCGTCAAAGGTAAGGTATACGCACTTTTGCGGCTCTTCGGCAAGCGCAATGCGCGGCTTGACCATTTGGGTTATGTTCAGAAACTGGGTTGCCACCAGCACGAACAACAGCATAAATGCGCATATAACCGTGTTTTTCCTGTTCATACCAATAGCTTGCGCAAAATTTTCCAAATTTTACAAAGATACGAAAAAACGCTTGATTTTATTTGTAAATTGATATAATATGTTTAAGCAATTGAATAAACGCTACTGTGGCTCAGCTGGTAGAGCAGCTGATTCGTAATCAGCAGGTC
>JAIDIR010000025.1 GCA_029052615.1 Clostridia bacterium
CTGAAGACTTTTGTGCGGCGGTGGATTATCTATCCTGCCGCAGCGACGTCGACCCCGATAAAATAGGAATTATAGGCATCTGCGGTTGGGGCGGTATGGCAATCAACGCGGCGGCTATCGACACGCGGATTAAGGCGACCGTTGCTTCCACGATGTACGATATGACGAGGGTAAACGCCAAGGGATACTTTGACCAAGCGGACAGCGAAGAGGCGCGCTATCAAACCAAAAAGGCGTTGAACGCGCAGCGCGTCACCGACTATAAAAACGGCAATTACGAGCTGGGCGGAGGGGTAGTCGACCCGCTTCCCGACGACGCGCCGTTCTACGTTAAGGACTATTACGATTATTACAAGACCAAACGCGGCTATCACAAGCGTTCGTTAAACTCGAACGGCGGCTGGAACAAGACGAGCGCGCTCTCGTTCATCAATATGCCCATACTCGCGTACAGCAGCGAAATACGCAGCGCGGTGCTTGTAATGCACGGCGAAAAGGCGCACTCGTGCTATTTCAGCAAGGACGCGTTTAAAAACCTGAAGGGCGGCAACAAGGAGCTGCTTATCATTCAAGGCGCGGTGCACACCGATTTGTACGACAGGAAGGATATAATACCGTTCGACAAGCTGGAAACGTTTTTCAATAAAAGTTTTAACGCGGAGTAAAAATTATGAAAAAGATTTTGGGAATATTATTGGTAATCGCTATGGCGTTATTCGGTCTTGCCGCGTGTGCTAACGGCAACCCGAACGGAGACGATAGCGGAAGTAAAGGCGAAAGCGGAGTAACGGGCGATAACGGCGAAACGGCAAATCCGCCCGCTGAAACGTCGTCGGAAATTCTTATCGCGTATTTTTCCTGCACCAATACCACCAAGGGCGTTGCGCAGGCAATACACAATCAGCTAAGCGGTTCGGACGTCTATCAGATAACGCCCGCAATTGCCTATACGACGGCGGACCTCAACTATAATACCGACTGCCGCGCAAACCGTGAACAAAACGACGATAAGGCTCGTCCTGCAATCAGCGGCAGCGTTGAAAACATAAATAAGTACGACGTTATTTTTATCGGTTATCCCATCTGGTGGGGGCAGGCGCCTAAAATTATTTATACGTTTTTCGAAAGCTACGACTACGACTTTGACGGCGTAACGATTATACCCTTCTGCACTTCGGGCAGCAGCGGTATAGGGTCAAGCGCGACCAACCTGCACGGTCTGGCGCCCAAAGCAAATTGGAAATCGGGAGCGCGCATAAGCGGCAATAACGTCAGCTCGCTTATCGCTCAAATGAATTGAAAAGGAGATAATTTATGAAAGTTAAACAGACGGCAGGAAGGGATTCGCTGGGGGAATTTGCACCCAAATTTGCACAGCTTAACGACGACGTTTTATTCGGGGAGGTATGGTCAAGCGACGCGCTCTCACTTAAAACCCGCTCTATGCTCACGGTAACGACGCTCGTTTCCAAAGGGCTTATCGACAGCTCGTTTCAATACCACTTACAAACGGCAAAGGCTAACGGCGTAACCAAAACCGAAATGGCGGAGCTTTTAACTCACGTTGCGTTTTACGCGGGCTGGCCCAACGCGTGGGCGGCCTTCCGCATGGCAAAAGAAGTTTATAAGGACGACGGCAAGTTCGGCGGACTGTTCGGGCTTGGCGAGCCTAACACCGCGTATGCAAAGTATTTTATAGGCAACTCCTACTTAAAGCCGCTTACCGACCCCAAGCAAACGGTGTTTATGGCAAACGTGACTTTCGAGCCGAAGTGCCGCAATAACTGGCATATTCACAAGGCGGAACAGGGCGGCGGGCAAATTCTCTTGTGTACCGACGGATGCGGATGGTATCAGGAGTGGGGAAAGCCTGCGCAAGCGTTAAGGGCGGGCGACGTCGTTTATATTCCCACGGGCGTAAAGCATTGGCACGGCGCGGCGGCGGACAGCTGGTTTACGCATATCGCAGTGGAATGTCCGGGCGTGAATACGTCCAACGAATGGCTTGAACCCGTAGCGGACGAGCATTATAACAAACTGTAAATTTGGTAATTATAAAGCCGCGGTTTAAAAAACTGCGGCTTTTTGCATTTCCGACCACAACATATTGTGTTTTATGTAAAATTTAGC